>WLNX01000003.1 GCA_009699565.1 Actinomycetota bacterium
CACGGCCATCGGCGCGAGGCGTCAGGTCGAAGCTCTCACCGGCCACCGACACGCCGATCTTGGCAGCCGGCTGCTCTGCAATCACCGCGAACACGGCTTGCATGTCGTGGCTCGGGAATGAGGCCCACCAGCCGCCATCCATCGCGTTCGGCTCAAGGTCGATGCCTGACGCCTCGGCCGCAATCGACGCAGCGCCGACGGTATAGGTGATCGCCATGTCGGCGAGATCATTGGTCTCGATCATGCGCGCGGCGAGCGCACCACCGTCGGCGACCCCAAAGCGACCGACGCCATCAGCGCAACCGAGAGACATACGGACGCACTCTCCGCCCTCCTCCCCGCCGCAATCAGCAAAGAACACCTCTTGCCCGCCCGGCAATTCGTTCGGGAACGCCCACAACGGCTCGGCCGCCACGGGGTGCGCGCTTGCCGCAGTCATCACGGCACCGATGATCCAAGCGCTCTTCATGGCTTTTCCTCTCCCCTGCTGCCTGGCGCTTTCAACCGGACGCCGACGCCACCACCGTTCTCGGGGATGAACTGAACGCCCGCATCCTCCAATGCTTTTTGGACGGCGGCAACGGTGTTCCCCGCGCTTCGGCCAGGACCAACGCTTTCCATTCGCTTGATCGTCGGCAGCGATACGCCCGACTTCTCGCCGAGGTCACCCTGAGACCATCCCAGCAGCGCTCGGCCCGCGCGCATCTGTGCCGCATCAATCATCTCAACCCTCGTTATACTTTTTAGCGTAAATTTTCGCTTTTTGGTGTTGACCTAAAGGCTAGCATATGAGACATAAAGGATAACGAACGAGCCGACAAGCGAATTAGGTGACTGATGTTCAACCGCTCCGAAATCCTGACCAAGGCGTGGGCCGACTATCGCCGCGACCAGAAGATGGGCCTTGGCGTTCGCCGCGACGGCCCGTTCTGCCGCAGGCACTTCGCCTATTGCCTCCGCATGGCCTGGGCGGTGACCAAGGAACGCGCTGCCAAAGCTGCCGCGCCGGCCGCGCTGGTCCCCGCCAAGCGGCCCATCACCTGCCCGGCGACCCTCGCTCGCATCGAGGAAATCCGCGCCGAACTGCTGTGGGAGCAGCTGGGCGAGCGCATCAACTGGACTGCCTTCCACGCCTTGCAATCCGAGCTTTCCACTCTCACCGCCTGACAACACGAGGACACCATGACCACGACCACGCTCAAGACCGTTGCCAATCCCGACGCCCGGCTGATCGACCTCGGCGCGCTGCTCGACCTCGCCATCGAGTGCGAGAAGAAGATGTTCGCTCTTGTCGATCGCCTCCCGGAGATCGCGCCCGACCATCAGTCGGCTATATACAGCGGCTTCATCAGTCCAGCCGACGGGCTGATAAATGCTATCCTCGAAACCGAGCCGCGCACCCTTGACGGATGGATGGTGCATGCTCGGGCAATCCACCACCGGGAGGGCGACGACCTCAAGCTCGCGGCCTGATACCAGCGCCGTACGTCACGAACGGCCCCGCCTCACCAGCGGGGTTTTTCTTTGGCGGTTACCGCGTCATCGGCACTCGGCCTTTGCGCGGGTCCGGAGGGCCGATCAGGCCGCTATCTTTCCCTTTGGCCTGCAACTTGGCGAGGCGCTGGCGCTCGGTGGCTGCGGCGTCCTCTGCCTTTTTCTGCACCACTTCGGGCCGAGCGTCCCATTCACGGCGAAGCTGCAGCATGTTCTCGACCGCCTCGGCGAACGGCGTCGGCTCGCCCCACCGGCCCGCGCCGCCAGGCTGCCCCGGCCCGGTATGCTTATCGTCAGCCACTCGGTCACGGCGCGTCGGTCTCATAGACCACCGACAGCAGCAGTTGCGCCGAGCCGGTAAAGGCAGTCGCCGACGCGAGGGAAGTGGCCGACGCCCCGCCGACATAAAGCTCGAGCTTGTCCGTTCCCTCGAACACGACCCCATAGAGCGCCCGATCAATCGTGATGCCGCCAAAGTATCCCACGGAGGCGCACCCGGCAGTCGGGCCAGCGGCCACCGGGAACGGCAGGCCCGTGATCGTTGCCGAGCCGGTCGACGAGCCCTTGGCGGTCAGGTGGACGAAGATCGCCGCGAACACCAGCCGACCGATGCGGGTGTACCGGCCACTATGCGACGCGCCATAAGTCATCCCGACATTGTTGCCGCCGAACTTGAGTTGAGGCGTGAACGCCCCTGTACGCACCAGCGAGGCTACAGCGGCGGCGGCATCGGCTGCATGGCCTGCTGCCTCTCCGGCCTTCTCGTCGGCCGTGGCAGCGTGCCCAGGCGCGGCGAGGATGGCCGGCATGTTGCTGGAGGCCTCGATGACCTCCGCCTCGAATGCGGCGACCGCTTGAACCGCTGGGATGGCCTCTGCCACCGCGGCGACCGCAGCCTCGTTTCGGCCGACGCGTTCGATGTTCGCCACCAGCCCGTCGAGATCGAGGATTTGCGACGACGCCGGGATCTTCACCGCGCGCGAGACTTCCTCAGCTAATTGCTGATCGCGGGCGACGCCGAGATCGAAAGCTCGCTCGACCGTCTCCGCGTAATAGGCGCCCTGATTTTGGAGGTCGATTTCTTGGGTAAAGGGCACCGACCGGAGCAGCGTCACGCGCTTCCCGGCAGGGTGCGTGCCGGTCGTGTTGATGGTGAACGACGAGAGGCCAACGCCTGCAACGGTGTAGTCGGAGTGCAGTGAAAGCTCGGTCTCGACATCGGCGGCGTCAGTCAACAGGACACGCACATGTTCGGGCTGGTCTATCTTGAAATTGCCAGGAAAAGCAGTGGTCGCGCCGTTGCAGTTGAAGGGTCCGGCTCGATTGGTTTCGCTCGCGATGGTCAATGCAGGTTCTCCTCAGTAGGAATTTGTTCCTGCTTTGTTCTATCGCGTGATTCTCGGTCGGCCTGCTAGAGGGGCGTTGACGTTGTGGAAAAGGCCCGGCACAAACGGCGCCGTGAATAGCCATATTGCCACCGCCGCCGACTTCATGCGCCGCCACAGGTTCGCCCTGGTGGTCGCGGTCGCATTGGCTTTGCAGGCGCTCACGCTTCTTGCTGCAATGACCGCCGCCGACAACGCCGAGATGGCGATGTGGGCTGCGGAGGAGGCCAAGGACGCGGCGGAGGAGGCGTCGAACGAAGCCTCGCGCGCAGCGTCATCGTGCGATGACACCCTGTCCGCTGCGCGCTCGACACGTGACCTCTGTACGCGCTAGCGGGGCCTTCCGAACAGGTATTCCGACACGGCCACATCCTCACCCTCGAAGTCGCGCCAGCCAGCGTCGATGATCCGGTTCGCCTGCGACGCGGGAAGGCGGGTGACGATGCCGGTGAGGTTGACGAGTGACTTCGCCAGCGCGACATCGAGCTCGCCCTGCAACGCCTGCTGCGCGGGCGCCGTGATGAGGTCGAGCAGTGACGCGTAAGTGCCGCCGCTGAAACCCTGCATCACCGACACCGCGTCGCGGATGCCAGGCAGGCCGGCCGCAAACGTCTTGAGCGCTTCGACGCCGAGGTTCATCGCCGGGTTTTCATCCTCGTCGTCCTCGTCGTTGTCGCCGAGCAGGGCATCTTTCCCCATCTCCACCAGCATCAACACCGCGGCCTCAGCGGCGAGCAGCATCGACACATCCGCGGCATAGGAGGCCGCCGAACCTATGCTCACCGGCTCGCCGCGCAGGCGATCCGTACGCTCGATCAAAAGGTTCATCTTGGCGAAAAAGTACGAGCCCAGCGTCGTGAACAGGGTGACGAAAGCGCTCTGCCGCACGGTCGCCGACAGTGTGCCCCGCTCGATGTTCGAGCGCTCCGACCAGAGCCCCGAGCCCTGCACCCGGTTAATCGTCATATCGGCGTACTCGCCGGCCTTTTGCTGGTTGCCGTCGAACTGCTTCATGCCTTTCGCATAGGCTGCGGCCCACGTGGGCACGTCCACGACATAGAACTGCGTGTAAGTCATCGCCAGCAGAGAGAACGGCACCACGTATTTGTCGACTGCCCGCTTAAATCGGCTGGCCTTAGGCGACGCGATGTTGGTCTCGGCGACCATATCCATAAGGTCTTTTTGAAAGGTGGTCCGTCGATCGTTCATGATGCGCGACCGGTGCAGCACTTCGTCGACCATCGCCGCGGGATTGCGCGTGTAGGAGATAATCGCGTTCGCCAGCCGGCGCTTGCCCACCACCGTCGCCGACTGGAAAAGGCCGGTCGGCTGCAGCAGGGCGGTCGTGGCGTTCAGCGCCAGGCGCGACACGGTGAAGCCGCTGCGCAGGTTGCGTAGGCTCTTGCTCATGAAGTCGGACGCGAAAACCTGCCCGACGGCCACATCCTTGAGCCACAGTTTGAGCGCTTCGCCCTGTTCCTGCATCCCGGCCGACAGCATGGCATCGGCAACCCGCTTGTCGTTGAGCAGGCGCCACGTGTTCACGACAGGCTCGGAGAAGGCCAGATCGTGGATCACCTCATTCGAATGGGTGGCGATGACGCCAACGTCGAGGAGGAGGGACTGCTGCACGTTGGCGGTGCGGGCCTCAAGATGCCCGTTCTTTGTGGCCGCCTTTGCGTAGCCACCCAGCTGCATCGACTGGATGATGTCGGCCTCGCCGCTCAGCGACGGAGTTGCCGCCCCGCCCTGCTTGCCAGTGTACTTGATGGGGTAATAGCCGCCCCGGTAGGTGCCGTGCGGGGTGACAACCGGCGACGCCTCCACCCATTCAGGCTCGACGCCGGTGACGCGCTTCTGCCGCTCGGCGATCATGGGGCGGTAGGTGTCGAGATAGTCCCAGATCGACTGCACGAAATCCCAATCGCGCTTATCGAGCGTCGCCTTGACCGTCTCCACCTGGGCGGCGGTGAGGTGCTTGCGTGCCGACTTGTTCGTCAGGCGACTGAGGTTTCCCACGTTGCCCATGTTCAGGGCCATCGCGATCACGTTCCACTTGGAGAAGCTGCCCCCGAGTTCCGGCATGGAGCGCATGACGGCCATCTGCCGCTGCTCGGCCAGCGAGTAGACCGAATACAGTTTCTCGATTTTTCCCGCCGCCTCGGAGCGCATGTCGCGCTCGTCATAGGCCGCCTTGTCGATATCGCCTTTCAGCAGTTCATAGACCGGCCCGAGATCAGCGCGGCCATCCATGCGGCGAATGATGGTCGATGCGGTTTGGAAGGTCGCAAGGTATTGGTTCAGGCCGCCCTTGGCCGACGGGATCCAGCCTTCTTCGACCCACGGCGTTTCCGACGAGCCGATGTTGCCCTCGATGCCCGACACCACCGCCGAGACAGAGGCGTCAAACTCGCGCTGCTCGCCCTTGATCCGAAGGGTTTGCCAGCGCCGACCGGTGCTTTCGAGGTTCTTGAGCGTGTCGACCACACCCCGCAGCCGCTCGACGGTCAGCGTCTTGTAAGGAACGCGGCCCGCCTCCTCCATCACAGCGCGCGGGATCGCGAGTTCGTTCTCGCGCCCAGCCGACCGCATCCATTCGACATAGGCGGCGAGTTTTCCGCGGCGCTCCTCTGCCGGGCCAGACATACGCCGGAAGTCGTACCGGTCAATCTGCTCGGCGATGGCATCGAGCGCCTCGTTGGAGATCGACTGTTTGCCCGACTGTGCGCGGCGCCGGCTCAATGACTTCGACAGTCGCGTTACCAGGCGCTCGGCGGCTTCGACCTCCTCCGCTACGGCCAGCGCCTCGGTATAGAGCGCGTGGTTGAGCATCTGCCGGCGCTTCGCCTCGATCAGTTTTGCGACGTTCTCGTTGTACCCGGCGACATGCGCGGTGCGCTCCCCGCCCGGCACGACACGCGGGCCGGCCTTAGTCGTGATGGTCCGGTCGGCGACCTCGAACTGCACGTCGGCGCTTTCGAGGGCAGCGTTGGCGCGATCCACGGCAGCATTGACCGCCGACACGTCGGCATCGCCACGGCGGGCGGCGGCAAGGGCGGTGGCAGCGACACGGCGTCGAGCCGCATCGACCCAGAGCTTTTCGCGCGACACAGTGCCCATAAGGCGGGCGACCTCTTGCCCTGCTTTGCGCTCGGCAGCGAGCCAGCGGGCGGCGTTCACGGCGTCGCGGGTGCGCATCCCAGCAATGGACCGGCGAGCGGCCTCGCGGGCCTCCTTGGCCGTCATGCTGCGATTGAGCCCTGCGACCTCGTTGAGGGTCTTGAGTTCCAACGCCAACACCTGGGCGCGCTTGTCGTTGTGGACGGCGGCCATTGCCTTCCGCTCGAGCGTGCCATCGGTGAGAGGGTCGCCGTGGCGCTCGCGCATGACCTTCTCGGTTTCGGCATTGATAGCCTCGACCCGGTTCGGGGCGCGCTCGATTGCCTTGACCAGTGCGTCGCCGGAGGTGAAGCCGAACCAGCCGGCCGCGTCATCAGGGTCGAGACCGCCATCGACGGCATAGACTGGCTGCTTGCCCCGATTGGCGTTCAGCGTGGCGAGGACGCCCTCGCCGTATCGCTCAACCAGCACCGACTTGGACAGCCGGAAATCCGGCATGCCATCCGGCGCCTCTCCCGCCAGCCAGCGCCGGTTCGTCATCCACTCGATGGCGCGATAGACCGGCTCGGCATTGGTGTTGCGCTCGACCTCGGCTCGAACCTTCTTCTTCTCGGCGCGATATTCCTTGTCTCGCTCGCGTCGGATCGGCGCCATTGTGTCGGCCAGCAGGCGCGCGGCGGCCTCATCCTTGGCCTGGCCGTGCAGCTTCACATAGGCGGCGTGCTGATCGTCGGTCATCCCCAGATCAGCGGCGGCGGGAATGGCCGTCTCGGAGGAAATCTCAGCGCTGGCGGCGGCGATCTCGCCGTCGGTCGCGATCATGCGCCCGAACACCGCCCGCATCTCGTCCGAGATCACGACATTGAGACCGAGGGCGCGGCGATAGATCGAGATCAGCCAAGCCCGGAATTTCTCGAAGGCAGAACGCAGCGCGATCGACGGCGCCTTGCCCTCCATCAGGTACGCCTCGAAACCGCGAGCGAACTGCTCCTGCATACCGGTGTCAATGGCGGCGTCGAGATCGGCCTTGCCGGTGGTGCCGGCGTCCAGCGCCATGCGCACATCATCAGCAGAAACCGCAACGCCGGAGGCTTTCGCAGCATCCTTCGCAACATCATCGGCGTGCTGATGCCACCAGTCTTTCACGGCCGAGAAGTCGTCGGCGATTGACCCGCCGTCGCGTGAGGCGGATTGCATCACCGACAGGAAATAATGCCCGGTCTCATGAAGGAACGTCGAGAGATCGGCGCTGGCAAACAGGCTGATGACAGCCTCGCCGTTCTGGAAACTGATGGAGCCGCGCGAGCCGCCACCGGGGGCCATCATGTCGGCCTGCTCGTATGAGCGGACGGAGACGCGGGTGTCGTCGTAGATGACGTAATTATAGGAACCGTCGCCAGCGCGGCGCGAGTTGCCGTCGAGATAGCGATGGCCGGGGATGCCGGCTTCGCGCAGCGCCTTGGACAGAGCTTCGTCAGAGCCCGTAATATCAGACAGGCCATTGTAGATGAACCCGAACGAATTTTCGCCAGACATGCCCTCATCTTCGAGCGCGACGATCAACTCATCAACAGACGAGACGTCCATATCGGCTAGAATATCGTCACGCCACGGCGCGCTCTCGATTGCCGCTCGGAGCTTCGCTAGGACAGCGGGGGGCTGGTCGCTCAGAGGCGCGTTCCAATCGAGCAGGTCGCCGTCGTCGGGGACTTCGACCTCGAATAGACGCCCCGGCTTCTTTGCCTCCCACGACTGCGCCTCGGCCAGAGACGCCTGCCACATATCCTTGACACTCGGCAGCCAATCCGACTTGCGCGCGAATACCGCCATGTCCGCGAGGCTATCGCCATCCTTTAGCGCCTCGGCAATGCTCGACGCGATTGTGACGGCCTGCAGGTTGGCGTCGGCGAGCGGCATATCCCACCCTTTAGCCGCGACCCGCGCAGCCACAGATAGGCGCTGCTCGAACTCGTTTCGCCCAATGGTTTCGTTGTCCTTCTTGAACGTCATCGACTTGCCAGCCAACTCGTCCCGATACCACTGTGACACCGCCTTGCTGCTGGCAAAATACAGCCCCCAGCCGAACGCCTGCGCACCCTCCCCGGTCCCAATGTGATCGGTTGAGAACTTGTCGAACAGGTGCGGCGTGCCGTGGTAGGCAGGCTGATACAGGATGCGGGGGTCGGTCGGGTCGAAGGTGCCACGGTTATAGACGGATTTGATCTGGGTGGGGGAAAAGGCGATGAACATTGGCCCCGTCGAGCCATAAATGATCACGCCGTCATAGTCGCCGCTCGCGATTTCATCATCAAGCAAGCCACCGCGCTCGTCCCACTCCTCTGCGGCCTGTGCCCCGGTCTCCACGATCAGCGGCTTTTTGATGGACAGATATACCGGCATGACAGGGCCGCCGTCAGCATATCGCTCGGCCTCGGCCTCACTGCCGGTAAAGAAAAACTTGCCTTTGTCGGAAGCGAAATTCTGCCCGCTTTCCGCTGGGTCAAACGCATCAAACTCGCTCGCCGTCCCATGATAAACCACCAGCGGCTTACCCTGCGCATCGACCACCTTGCTGTCGCCGAACCACCGCTTGAAAGCGGCGTCACGAGTGTCGAGCGGCGATTGATCGTATTGGCGACTATCGGGCTGCGCATACCGACGCTGCTCACCTTCCATCGCCTGCCGAATACTGGCGTCATCGTCGTCCAGCGAGACACCCAGCCCGGAGAGATACTGCTCGATGTTGTCGAGCCCATCCTCGGCCGGCGCCTCGGTCGCATATTGGGCCTCGCCTCGCATCTCGCGATCAATCGCATCGAGCAACGCGCGGCCAATGTCCGGTACTTCCGTCCCGTCACGCTGCGCTTGCAGCCAGGCGAGCGCGACTGGATCGTCGGCGAGATAGCCCGCCTCAATGGCAGCGCGCGCCGTATCGTCGAAGCCGTGGCCTGCGGCTGACTTCCCGCCGAGGAGATCGCCGACGGCTGCGGCAACGCCCTTTCGCTCAAGGCGCAGGGTCTTTTTCCCACGCCCGCGCTTGATGACCGAAGCGTCGCGGGCGCTGAGTTCGCCACCCGGATCGACAATGCCGCCACGCCCCGCGATGAATTCCAGCAACGAGGGGCCACGGTCGGCCGCGCCAGCAGTGCGACGAGCTCGGGCCTCGGCAAGCGTGCGCGTCAAGGCGTCCACATCGCGAAGCTGCATGCCCTCGGGCAGGGCACCGCGGACCTCGGGCAGAGGGAACCGGGCGGCGAACTCCTCGGGGTCGAGCCCCATGCGCTCAGCCATGACACGGCGGAACTCAACCATCGGCAGGGCTTCATTCACGGCGACATCAGTTGCGCGTCCGGCGATCCGCAGCTGCGAAACCAGCGCGTCATATTCCTGCTCGCGGATCGGCCGATAGGTATCCTCGTCCTTCCGCTCAGCCTCAGCCGCCGCCCACGCCTCATTGACCAGATCGGCCTTGGTCTCCTCGAATGCCGCCGCCTCGCTGACAGTGAAATCGCCAGGGGCAAACGCCGCGTTCTCGATGACGAACTGGTCGTGTCCGCCACCAACCATGTCAGCAGCCCACGTCGCCGTCGGAATGCGCACCGAGCCGCCGCTTTGCATGGCGAGGTCGAACTCGCCCGGGTCGATGCCGGTCAGGCTGTCGGCAATCTCGTAAGGATCGAGCCCGAGCGACTGGAAGTAGGTGGAGAATGCCTCGGCCGGCACATAGAGATTGGCCTTGGCGCTGTCGCCGAGTAGCCCGTTGAGAATTTCGCGGAACTTGTCGGGGGAGCGCTCGCGCACTTTCGACGCCGACGCCGCCTGCGCAAGATCCTGCAGGGTGGTTGCGGTGGCAGGCGCGGCCTGTGCCTTCTTAGCCTCGCCGCTGATCCGCTCCATGCCGAAGCCAGCGACTTCAACCGGCGCCGACGCGATTTCGGCCATGGCCTCGATCAGCACCTCGACGACGTTGAGGGATTGGCCGGAAGCGGTCTGCCCGAGCGCCTCGCCCCCGGCGCCGAACGCCGGCTGCACGAGGAAGGTCTGCAACAGCATGCTTGCCAACGGCGACTTGCTCAGGGCCTCACCGGCCACGCCACCGGAGATTGCATCGACCGCGCCGACGAACAGTCCGTAGGTGAGGCCGCGCTGCTGCGCTGCTGCCAAGAGGTTGGGATCGCGGATAGCGGCGAGCGCACCCTCGGGGGTGCTAAGATCGTGCCCGGCCTCGCGCACAAATTCGAGGGCCTGCTCACCAGTCGATGCTGCTGTCGAGCCCGCGAACATGGTCGCCATGGCCGCGCCGGGGTTGCGAGTGGCCGCCCCAACGCCGACTGCTGCCGCGATAAACGGCGCACTCTCGACGGCAGTGTGAGCGATGAAGCCGAGGAACCCAGCAGGGTCGCGGGCAATGACCTCGCCCAGCGCTGCCACCTGCTCGCCCATCGTGCCCTTTTGCATTGCCTCGCCGACGCCCTGCCGAGCGGCCTCAGCCGTCGGAGGCATCTTGATCTCATTGACCCACGCCGAGGTTTCCGCTGCGCGCTGCTGATAGAAAGCCGCCTTGGCTTCGGTGTCGTTGCCGAACAGACTATCGAGTTGGGCCGAGAGGTATCTCGTCCCGGTGAACAGGATATCGCCAAAGGGGCCGATAACGGGGTCGAGCAACTGCCCCTCTACGCCAATGTGCGCGCGCTGCTGCTCATAAATTTCAGCGAGAGACTTGAGCCGGTCGGCATTGCGCTCGGCGAGGTTCGACGCTGCCGCCTGGTCGGCGGTGATCGACAGCCGGCCGCCGAAGCGCATCGCATCAGCGCCGAGGCCCTGCACCTGCTCGCCGACGCCACGCGCAAAAACCTCGAAGCCGGAGAGATTGTCGAGATCATCCTTGGAGATCGCGGCATTGTCCGGGTCGCGCAACCAGTCGGCGAGCTTGGGCGCCTGGGCGAGTGCGCTAGCCCGTCGTTTCTCCTCGATCAGGCCGGCGAACACGTTCCGATGCTCCCGAACTACCGGCAGCGGCGGCGATGGGTTGCCCGTCAGCTTGGCGAAGTCGGTCGCGGTGGTGAGGTCCGCAGCGGCCTCCTCCGGCTTCACCGGGTCGGCGCCGATGACGATTTGCGCGGCCTCGACCGTGCGCTGGGCGGTGTCATCTGCACTGCGGCGCAGGAACTCGGACAGGCTTTCCATCAACGGCGCTCCGTAAGGTACTGGTTGTATTTCGCTGCCACTTCGTCGGGCGAGGGCTTGCGACCCATTGTCTGCTCCATGGCGCGCTCAAGCTCGATCCGATCCGCGAAGGGCACGCCGGCATAGTCGACATCGAGCGCGATCGTAGAGCCGTCGGGAAGGGTGCCGACCTCGCCACCGGCTTCGAACAGGTAGCCATCGGTGCGACGGAAGCCGCCGCCGAACCATTGGTCGAGCGTCTTATCGCTGGGCCGCTTGATGACGACGGGTAGGAGTAGTTCGGACACCATCGCGCGGGTCTCGGCGTCAGTCGGCAGCTTGCCGTTCTCCGCCTTGAACCCCATGATTTCGGCATAGAGGGCGTTCTGAAAATCTGCGATCCGGCCCGCGACCTTCTCCCGGTCCCCGCCCTTCTTGCCGACCGTCGTGATGCCGATCGCTTCGAGTTGATCGCCTGCGATGGAGAACGCGCTCTTGACCACAGCCCCGTCGGGGTCTTTGCCATTCGCGGCAACGATATCGGCCTGCTTCTCGCTCATCTCCTTGAGCGTTTGCGGCGACATGTCGTTAATGTGGTCCAGCAGATTGACCGCCGCGAAACCCTTGGGGTCGGTCGCCGCTGCAATGCGCATGTCGTAGACGACCTGGGGATCATCAGTCGGCGTCTCGCCAGCAGCGTGGGTTTCCCAGAACGACATAAACGACTTCATGCCGTCGATGCCGAGCGCCGACTGCAATTCCGGGGGGAAGGCAAACGGCGAAATGCCCTTGGTTACCATGGCGTCATAGGCCTGCTTCTGCAGCGCCTCGGTCTTTAGTTTCTCCGCCGTCGCCTGCGCCTGCAGCGTCGAGGTCACGGACTTGCGGGTCAAATCCCTCACGTCCTCATCCTCGATGGCGAGCATCTGCGCCTCGATGTCGCCCTCGCCAGTCGCAATCATGTCGATGATCTTGGCGCTTTCGCGCTTGGTCAGTTCGACCTTGACCCGCTCGTCGAGCGCGTCCTCGATCGATGCCTGGGCGGGGCCGGTCAGGTTCTCGCGGTGCTTTTCCAGATAGTCCATCGCGGCGAGCGGGTCGGCGATTGCAATGCGCATGGCTACTGCCTGGCGCGTGTCGCTGATGTATTGGGCTTTTTTGTTGGCGAGGATATCAGCGTCCCAACCTTCGAGCGCCGCCCGCTGCCCCAATTCCTCGAGCCCTGCATAGAGGTACTTATCGACCTCCTTGGGATCGGCGGATCGAGCAATCGCATCCTCTTGCATCGTGTCGAGCCGAGCGTCGCTGCTGTCTCGCAGCCACGCCTTGGTCGCCGTCGCATTGTGCTGCACGACCGTTTGCAATAGCTGCGACTTGCGGCCTTGCGACACCTCTGCGTATTTCCGCTGCGCGCCCGCGCTCTTGAGCCCGGCGCCGAACTCGCGGCGCTGTTCCTCAATCTTGTTCTCGAAGCCGGATCGGGCATCGACCGCGGCCCGACCTTCGAGTGTCATATAGCCGCCGTCGCCCCACATGGCCTCGCGGCTCCATGCTGACAGGGCATTATCCGCCTCGGCAGCCTGCGCACTATCTTCGAGGTCGCGAAGCTGGGCGAGCGCGTCCGTCGCGACGGCAACGCCCTCTGCGACCCGACCGAGGCCGCGACCGACAGCGGCGCCCATGTCATCGGCCGACGCCTGGGTCGTGACGTTCTGGCGGAAGGCCGGGCGCTCAGCGACGTTCGGCTGGTAGCGAGGAACAGTAGGCATTATCGACCCCCAACAATCGGGCGGGTGTAAGAGGCATAGTCCTTGTATCCCGAGGTCGCGCCGCCGAGGACGGTGGACGCGGCCGACAAATAACCGCCTGTCAGAGCGCTGTCGGCGTTAGAGCGAGCGAGACTGGCATCGGCACGGCCGCTCGCAGCGGCCACCCTGTGGTCGTAAGCTTCGGTCGCCGAATTTCTCCTGATCGTCAGCGCATCCATCTCGCCAAGGAATTGAGTGTCAACCAACGTGTCGAAGGCACTGCCGAACGACAGATCGACACCGTTTGCCGACATTGCCGCGCGCTGACGGCCTTGCAGGTCGGCGACCTCCAAACGCTTCGCTTGCTCCTCACGCCGTCCGCGCTCCTCGGCGTCCTTGGCGCGGCGTTCACTCAACGTCGCATTCATCATGCTGACTTCGGCGTTGTAGCGGCTGGACTTCGCCGAGGCGTCCGCCTGCGAGATTGTCGCCACACCGCCGATCACGGTGGACGCAAGGGTCGCGGCGAGGAGCAGTTCAGGGCCGAAAGTGCACATGGGTGCGGTTCCTCAGTAGCCGGTGTTCCAGCGGTCGCTGGTCTGAACAGAGCGAGGCTGGAAAGCCATGTCATTGCCCATCACGTCGTACCGCTCGCCGGGGTGCGAAACGGTGGAGTAGTTGTGAGAGATGCCCGGGGCGTTCGCCGCCCGACCTGCAGGTGACATATGGGCAATGACCGATGCCCGCGCCTGCGCTGCAGCCTGCTGCCGTGTTCGTTCTGCCGCAAGCCGCTGAGCCGCCGCAGCCTTCCGCTGAACTGCGGCCTGTTCGGCAGCGGCGCGTTGCTGCGCTTCGATCCGCGCCTGTGTAGCCTTGGCCGCCGCTGCCCGCTCCCCAGATGCAGCGCTCATGGCCAACCGTTGAGCCAGCTTCTCATCGCGCGGCGTAGCGCCTGCGCCCTGCGATGTCGGTGTGGTGGCAGAAGCGAGGACGGTCTGACCGGGAACCTTAAGCTGGATCAGCCCGGCTACCGGTGCCTTCGACGTGTTGAGCGGCGTCTGCACCGACTTGGGCACGACGTCGTGCGGGATAGGCTCCTGGTCCGGCGCCGTCGTCTTGATGACGCCACGCTGCGGCGGCCGCTTAGTCGGAACGGTGAAGCCGGCCACGGATGGGAGCTTGGCGGCTGATGGCGTGGGCGCGACGAGCTTGGTCAGCCCGGCGACTGGTTTGGTCGGGGCGGGCTTGGGCGCAGGGGTGGCAACCTTGACGGCCGGCGCAACGGGCAGCTTGAGCCCGGCGACCGGGGCTTTCGGAACCGTCTTGTCCGACGGGGCGGTTAGCACCGTCTTGCCCGGCACGATGCCCGCGTACAGCGCATCGACCTGGGCGCCAGTCTTGGGGCTGTCAAACCCGCGCGGCACGCTGGCCTCGCCGCGCTTGATAGCAATCGACCGGGGCATGTCGAGCGGCTGGGGCGCAACGCGCTTGGTGTCAGTGAGCGAGCCGACGCTTGGGATGTTGACCTTCGGGATGATCCCCTTTTTGACCATGGCCGGGTCAATGGCGTAGGTCGGAACCGTGCCTTTGACGCCCGAGGTCAGCGCCTTACGCTGAGCAGCACTCGGACTGCCGTAGTACCAGACCGCGCCCTCGCCCTTATTGCGTGGCACGGCGCCCGGCCCGGTTCCGCCAACGAGATCGAGGTGTAGCGACTGCCCCTTTTTCGCGGGGAAGCCGACTGATCCCGTTTTCGTGGCAAGCCAGTGCTGAGAAAGCGGCACCAGGTCATCGCCCTTGAGCCGCTTGCCTTCCGGCGAGTAAACCCACACGTCCGCAGCAACTCCAGTCGTGTGACGCCGCGAGCCGGTCGTGCCCCGAGAGCCCTTGCCCTGTGCACCCGACATGACCTCGACGCGATAGTCGGGGCCGTAGACCGCCGTCACTGCCTCGCGGATCGCGCCCGCCAACTCGGCCTTGACCTCAAGGTTTCGCAGCGCGCCTTGGTTAGTATAGGTCAGAGCCGACAGATCGACGGCCTGGTCGGCGATGTACTCGTCAGCGTTGGAAAGACCGCCTGCCATTTTCGCGCTCGCCCTCTGCGCCGCGCATTTTTCGCTTGTCGCGAACCGCTTCGGCCATAGGCCGAATATCGCGAACTCGGTTGTTGTCCTGAATTCCCGCCGACACCTGTTCAGCCTCCATCAATGGGGCGAACGGGGATCCGAGAATGCTTGGAGAGCGACGCCTGACAATCGGTCAGGTTGTGTTGATGCTGCGCCGCGCCGACATCTTTATGGGCGAGGCTGCAATAGGCCGGCGCATCAGGCGGGCGGCATTCCCGGCGCCGACGTGGTTCGGGAATGAGCGCTACTGGCTGGAAAGCGTGATTACGCAGTGGGCTGCGGAGATGCGACGGACCTCTTAGTTTCGCGGTATCGCGCCCAGCGCTCGCGTTGAGCGATGGATATCGCCTCGCGGCCGGTCTCAGTTTTTGGCCCGCTGGAAAACCCGCCATGCCACTTACACCGGCCGTTGCGATACGTGATGGTGCAACGACACTGCCGACCGCTCCGGGTCATCGCCCCGCATGGGGTGTCGGCGTCGATCGAGAAGCGAGCGACATGGTGATGTCCCCGGATCGGACCACCGAGCCATATCGTGGTCGGCAGCACATCAGCACCGATGCTGTCCAGATATCGCCGGAGCTTCCGTGATACCCTCCCTTTGAGCAGCCGTTCGGTCGCCTCGGCTCGCTCGATCAATTCCGGCGCGCAGCCAACAGCTGCAGCGAGTTCCTTGACTGACAGCCGTGCATTGCGACGAAACGCGGCCAGGTGCGCGCCGCTGGAAAATCCGATCCGCATCACTGCCTCCCGTTTTTTCTGGTTATTATAACCCGCGAGCCACCCGGCAGAGTGCGAGCGGCGAGCCGTTCGACCTCTAGTTTTACCCGGTAGCTCATAGGGTCTTACTCTGGGGACGGTTGCCGCATCGATCCCCGAGCGCCGGGAAAGTCCGGTCAGCACCTTAACAATTACTAGCGCCCCTATGGGGTGTTACCGGGTCGCCAGCCGATCGCCACGCGCGTGCCCGCGTGAGGATCGATGACAGCTTTTGACGGGCTGCTCATGGGGTCTTACTTTGAGCGCGCAATCTCAGTGTCCGCTCGAACCTTAGGTATCTTTAGGCACATTGCTTTTTGTTAACACCGCTGGCTGCCACATCAACCGGACTTTTCCGGGACCAGCCGGCGACCCGCGAGCTTCAACATTCTTCAACAGCGCTGCTGCTTCTTGCTACCACCTGGGCGACTGCAGGGGCCTCCGCAATCGCGGCCTCGACCTCAGGATTTCTCAGGAACCGCGGCTCTAAATCGGTCTACTTTAGACCCGAGCCTATTCGCGCCTAAAATAGGCGGATCGGGAGGGCCGTGACAGCAGGGTGACAGCAGTACATTTCGAGTTTCCCCTGCTCGCACAAGGCCTGTGACAAGGTGATAGGATTTTCCAAGATATACGTACATGAGAGGGAAACCGCCTCTAGCTGCGCTGTATAAAGAGAGGGCGGCAACTGGCTATCACCTTGTCACCGCCCAGCGTCTCTCGGCGTTTCAGCCGACATTTCCTCACGACGGCACTGTCACGCCGCTGTCACCAGTCGAGATTTGGCCGGGCCTGCCCGCCTTCCGTCAGTACGATGCCCATGACGATGCTGCCGCGCCGCGTGTGCTTGGTGTCGACGCCGGGCATAGCCTTGAGCCGGGCGCCGAAGCTGGTGACGGGTGGCAAGAAGCGCTCCGAGTGGCCGTTGTCGATCGCCCATGTGCGGAAGTCCTTGAATAGGTCGCTTGCCCGCATCCATCCGCCCGCGGGCTCGGTGGGAGATAGTTGCACCCGCTCCTCGAACCATGCCGCGACTGGATCGAGCAGGATCCACGATTTCAGCGCTTCGACTGACGAGGCCGGGACCGTGTATTCGCCTCGCATGATGAGCCGACGAGCGCCAGCGATAGCGAAGCCGAGCAGGAGGTCGAGTTCGTTGGTAGCGATCTGCTCGGCGATGTCAGGGATGACCTCGCTTGCTGGGATCGTGCGCTCAAACCGAAGCACCATCAGACGCCGTTGCAGGCCCCGGTCGAGATAGCCGCTGAACTTCGGCAGCACGTTGGTCGTGAACGCATGGAGCGCCCGCGGCTTGAAGGTTATCGCCGAGCGGTAGAGATCGCGACCCGAAACCGTGTCGCCGGTGATGGCAGCCTTGAACGTCTCTCCGCTGATGGCAGCGGCCGAGATTTCGTCGGCGACATTCGCCGCGCGGCCGACTAGCCCGACCACACGTCGCTCATCCTCGAAGTGCGCTGGCGCAATGGATGACACTGCCCCCTCCGGCAGCAGGCTCGACAGCAGCGAGGCGATCGTACTCTTGCCGTTCGATGCACTCTCGCCGAGGAACACGAACGCCTTAGGCTGCTTGAGGCGAGTGGCGAGACCGAACGCAGCTGCGCCGAGAATTTCGCCCACGAGATCGATTTTCGCCGAGGCGTCCGCATCGTCGCGGAAGGAGCCCTGCAGCAGCCGGTTCAACATGCTGCCCTCTGGCGGGTTCATCGGCGTGTCCAATTCGAACCGCGTTGGCAGGGTGAACCGGAAACGGTCGTCGGGATCATGCGTCTTCGTCACCACCGCCCCGTCGCGGGTGATGGAGATCGTTGCGCTCTCAACGTTGCACGCAACAGTCGGGTCGTCGAAAAACCCCGGCACCGAGAGGATCGTGCCGACCTCAGCCAGAATGCCGTCGACGCTCCGTTTAGTGAGTTTCAGCGGCGTCTTTCCGTTGACGAGCGCGGCATCGAATTGGTGGACGCCCAGCCGCAATGCACGGTCGGGCAGTCGAGCCCAAGCGGTCTCATCGAAAATCCAGAAACCGTTCTCGGCGTGGACCACCCTGTCATGGAACAATGCCTTTAGGCTGCGTGCGAAAGCCTGCGCGACGAAAACCTCGCTGCCATGCTCGATCTCGTGGACCTTCGGCATCGCTGACACACGCGAGGCGCCAGGCAGGGAGAGAATGCCGCCGGAGGGGGCGTCGCGGGCCTCCTCCTGATCGCGGTGCCAAACTTCATCGGGCGAGGTGTCGTCTGCCTCGTTTTCGCCCTCGCCGCCGTCACCCTGCGGGCCCGACGGGCCATCCTGCCAATCCGGCAGATCGCCGGTGACGCAATCGCCCATGAGGCTGACGACTTCGGCTTTCGACCAGTCGTCATCGACCGCATCGGCAACGTCGAACCCGGCCGCAGGCCAAAAGCCAGAGAGCCAATGCGCGAGGGTGTACGGCTCGCCGTCGGCCAGAGCCTCGCCCTCACCCGTTCGCGCGCGTTTCATGGGGTCGAGGAACCGCACTCGCTGCGCGATGCCAGCCAACAGGTCAGCGACGCGGGCTGCGGTCTCATATCCGGGCCGATCAGCATCCGGCCAAACGATCACATCCCTGCCGGCCAGCGCTGACCAATCGGCATGCGTCGCGCCATGTGTGCCGCCAGCCCACGAAACGACGGGGCGGCCACGCAGGAGCCAGAGCGCATCCGCGCACTTCTCCCCTTCCACCACCAACACTTGCCCCTTGAGCCCCAGCCGGTCCAGACCGTACAGCGCGCGAGGCCGAGGGAACGGCATCCGCGCCCAGCACTCTCGCCCGTCGGGAAGTCGAACCCAACAAACCATCGGCGTCTCTTTGCCACCGTCGGGCAGATCGTGGCGCAGCACGTAGCCGAAAACCGAACCATCCGCGGACTTGTAGGGATAGGCGGCGGCGGGGGTGATCGCGCCATTCTTGCTGCGCTTGGGGTTGTAGAGATCGACCCGGCGACCGGCGACGAGTTCGGCGGGCGGCGGCAGTATCTCGATACCAGCGTAGGGGTCAGCCGGAGGCGGCAGGGCCTCACGACGCACGTTCGGCCCAGCCGGGCGGTCGCCGGCAAGGAAGCGAATTGCCTCGCCGGTGCCGATGCCCTGAACCTTTTCAACGAGGTCGATCACGTCGCCGCCCTCGTCACAGCCGAAGCACTTCCATCGCCAGACACCATCGGTGCGGCCTTGGAAAATGGTGAAGCTCGGCGTTTTCTCAGAATGGAGCGGGCAGCATCCGACGAACTCGGCGCCGTCTTGACGGAGATCGACACCGAGGCTGCGGGCCACCGCAACCAAGTCGGCAGAGCGACGCACCTCAGCAATATCGATGGAGGTGGAGCTATATCCACTCATCGGACACGTCCCCGTATTCCGCGGCCATCGCGACGCAGCGTTCCAGATTGTCGACGATGTTCTCAAGCCCAGCGACTTGGCGGACCGTCAGTCGGCGTCGTTCCGCCGTGATGGTGGCAATGTCGCCGTGAATTTTCGTGATCTTGGCTCGGTCCAGCGGGCCAAGGTTCGGCGCAACGTACAGCCGGTTAAGACGCTCAATCTGCGCCTCAAGGGCTATCGCTTCGGCGGCTTGCTCCCGCAAACCAGCGATGGGGCCGAGGTCCGGCAGGCGGCGGGCGACCATCGGGCCCTTTGAGCTAGATTGCGTCATCATCCGCCTCCACCTTGTCAGGCGTCACGGCGCCGACGCGGCGCGCGAACTCGATGAACCTGACGCGGATCGGCGCCAGCAACTCATCACCACGCTTGCCGCCAAACCTCCTCGCGAGGAAGCGGGCGGAGGCCTCAGCGTTCAACTGCCGATGCAGCATTAGAAGGCGGGCGCGGTCGTCTGGCGCCAACTCGAAATCGGAATAGATCGCAGCCATCCTCGAGCTAATCGCTTCCACAGGAGGGTCGGCGTCGAAGGGGATGCGGTAGTTTTGCCCGTTCACCGCGCGGGGGAACCGAGGCTGATAGTGCGCCATCGTTGCACTTTCTGTTGTGGTCGCATGGCGGATGCACTAAGGTCAGGTTCTTCACACCTACGACCAGCATACCGCTCGGCTTCCAGTTTCAAGGGAGCCGGGCACTCTTGCGCCCCGCGCGATCACGCTGCATTTGCTTGCGACCGGTTCATCCACTCCGCGACCGCATCTTGGCGCCAATATTTGCGCCCGTTGATCTTCTCGGGCTGCGGGAAAATGCCGTCGCGAACCCATCGCCACAGAGTTACGTCGCTGATCGGCACGAGCTTGCGCACGTCGCGGCTCGTCATCTTTCCGATGATCGCCTGGGGGGCAACTGCTTGAAGATCAGTCATTTCGGGGGGCTTCTCCATCATTCAATCCACTACACGTGCGTTGTGTCGAATGTTGATGGCAAGCAGAAAATTGCGCAAACTGTTGCGATTATTGAATAATCCCGAACAATCCCAGAAAGAGCAGAACCCAACGCCACGGTTGTTGCAGTAATCGCAACAACACACTGGCGCAGCGCGAAAAGTTGTTGCGAAAGTTGTTCGAAGGGGGCGTTCAGGCCGTCAGATTGCGCAGGTGATTTGCCCAGGTTTGGAGGGCAACCCGCTTCTCGTCGGCGTACTCAAAGCGATTGTAGATCGCTGCCACGCCAGATATTCGCCCTGACACATGGTTCAGCGCCGCCTCGACCACATGTACGGCAGTCCCAAGGCCGGCCATGCCCGTCGCAGCAG
This sequence comes from Actinomycetota bacterium, assembly GCA_009699565.1. Lineage (GTDB taxonomy): Bacteria > Actinomycetota > Thermoleophilia > Solirubrobacterales > Solirubrobacteraceae > F1-60-MAGs163. The sequence goes on from WLNX01000003.1 coordinate 20,531, forward strand.
TGCGACGGAGGTCATGCAGGCGCCAGGCATCGACTGTTGGAGGGCGGTCCCCGTCGCCCAAGCCGGCCTCCACCATCACCGCGACCATCGCTGCGTCGAGCCGGGCCTTGCCCTTTGAATATCCCGACACCGACGCTTCGCCGTTGGTCGTGAAACAGTACCCGGCATCTGACGCGACGCGCGGCAATGCGTTGATCACCTGCACGGCGAGGTCCGACAGCGGCACCGTATGAGCCTTCGCATTCTTGCTGCGCTCCTTGGGGATAGTCCACGTCGGCGAAGTACTTCGGAGATCCAACTCGGCCCACCGCATACCGGCGACCTCGGAGCGACGCTGGCCCGTCAGAAGCAGCAGTTGCACCATCGGGCCGAACGGCCATCCGATCCGGTCACAAGCGGCCCAGCACAACGCGATCTCGTCGTTGGTCAACACGCGGTCGCTGGTGTTCGACTTTGCCGGCGCCTTCACCCCGGCAGCGGGTGACACCTCGAGGATCGCCTGTTCGGCGCACCATCCGAAGAACTTGCGCAGGATGGCATGCGTCCGGTTAGCTGTGGCGGGCGTTCCCCGCTCCACAATTGACCGGAGGAGGGAATTCACATCGGCCTTGCTGATGCTCTTAAGCGAGCGCCGCGCCCACGCCGGCCGCACCAGGCCGTCGATAAAGCCGACCGTGGTGGCGATCGTGGTAGGACGATTGCGCGCCTTCACATGCAGGGTGATGAACTCGTTGAGGGCGTGATCGACGGACGATGTTCCATCGAGGCGCGCCTGCTTTTCTCGCCGCTTGTCGTCAGCCGGGTCGCGTCCTCGGTCGAGCGTGGCCATCGCCGACCTCGCCGCGTCCCTGCCATCCTTGATGGAGAGGGCGGGATATGCGCCGAGGGTGAGCTTTCGCGGCACTCCGCCAAACCGATATCGGTAAGCCCACGACTTCGAGCCCGACGGCTGAACGACTAGATACAAGCCGACCACGCCATCGTCGGCGATTTCCCGACGGCTGGATGGCCGCGGCATCGCATCGATGCCTTTCTGCGTGAGCTTCACAGTCGGATTTCCCGGCAGGGTAACGGCAGGGTAACGGGTCGCCTGCGTAGTGCATTGAAATGGCTTGAAGCATAAGCATACTTTCAAACCACTACATTGCAAGGGAAAAGGCGTGCTAATGGGATTGCAGCGGGGAGGCAATGATGGGCTGTGAAACGCGGAGAAGGATCACAGCACATCATTCGTAATGATGGGGTCAGGTGTTCGAGTCACCTAAGCGGCACCATTTACCAATCAATGACTTAGCTGTGGTTCCGGTCTCGTCGCCGACGAGCGTTTCGCCTTCGGGGTAACGCTGGGGGTAACGGAACGATGGCCGCGCCCTAAGTTCTCGGCGACGGCGGCAAGTTCGAGCATGGCGTCTACCAGCTTGTCGCGGACCACGGCTGGCAGTCCTTTGTAGGACGCGAAGCGGTGCAAGGTTTCGCTGACATCGGTCTGGAACACTGCCACGCCGCGACGGTCGGTAAGGTCGCCGTGCGAGATGACCAGCCGATAGCCGCCAGCGTAGGAGCAGTTGACAATGCCCACACCGGACCCGGCCAGCTTTCGGCGGGTGCGGTGCAACGTCTCCTTGAATGAGGCGTACCGCTTGTTGTCCTCTGGTCCACCGTCGGGATCGTCTCGAAATATGGCGTCTAGGAAAGTTCGCGTTGCCACCGGATGGCCGGCGCCGCGCCACGCCGTCGATAAGACGATCTCCTGCGCCTCGGAAAGCTCGCACATCTCCACCACCATGTGGAGGGTAGGCGCATCGACTGGCTGTCTGCAGCATGGGCAGCACGCGTCGATCTTTTCTTTCGCCAGGGCAACAAGCGCGGGCGGGAAAGGCCGGTTCTTCTCGGGCGGGAGTTCGTGATGCATCAGTGGAGAACCTGCCGCTCCTCGCCGAGGCTCAACGACATGCTGGTCGCCATGACCTCGCACAGGTAAACGCGCTGCAGTATGTAGGCCATCAGGCCCGACGCCGCCTCGGCTGCTGTCCCATATTTGTCCGCAACGGCTGCTTCGGCGCTATCGGTAAGCCGCGTGCTGGGCACCACGCCGTTGTGATAGCCCGACGACACGAGCGCATGGTCGATGCTGGGGAGGTCGAGCCAGCGGTCGAGGAGCCATCGTTGGATCGTCTCGTCGGCGCGGTGACGGTTGATCGGCAGCTTGCATTCGGTGGCGAGTTCGCCCATCGACCCCATGTAATAGCTGGTGGGGTAGAGCGCCTTGATCCTGTCGCCCAGATCGCTGACCGCCGTGTTGCGGAAGCGGATGGAGGGCAGAGACGGCGCGACATAGACGAAACGGTCGGTCATTGCGGATGCCTCAGGTGCGAGCCGCAAGATGCCTCAGTTCGCAACGCAGATCAACAAATTGCGCAATGACACCAATGTGTTGCGCAAATCGCAACAATGGACAGTTGCGCTACTCTGAGGCTCGGCCGGCGCGTACGGCGCCTAGTCGTTTGTTGAGTTTGTCCCACGCCTGATAAACGTCCGACATAAAGTCCGTCATCGCATGTTCGGCGTGCTCGTTGACGGTCAGGCCGTGTTCGTTTTCCCGAGCGAGGCCGTCGAGTACCCCGTCACGCATCAACGCCGCAATTTCGGGGGTGCTAAAACTCGCGGTGAGCCCGACCTCTGTGTCGTCATGGCGGTGGTGATAGTAGGACGGATCGGCGCCAGCCTTTTCGTAGCGACCGGCGAACATCGAGTGACCGACCTCCCGTTTCCATTCCTGCCCCATCAGATCCCGCAGGGCGGCGGGGATGACATTATCGGCCATGGCTTTCCTCGATCAGCACCAGTCAGCATCGTACCCGGGCGCCCACGGTCGAGCCAGCCCCTCCGCCATGAGAGCGCTGCCGGCCGCGCTCCCGTCGGGCATCCTCACCCACACCAAAGGCCGGTCGTAGCGGTCAACCTCTCCCGAGGCATAGACTTGGGCGCCGCTGCGCAGCAGATCATTGAGCGCTGCCGTGGCCGCGCGCCCGAGCTCTAATTCCTGCTGGCACTTGGCGCCGCGGGTTTCGGGGGCGTCGTAACCCGAGACGAACGGCGCGCCATCCCCCATGTCTCGCATGTTCACGCCGTCGCATTTGATCGTGTCACCATCAACGGCGAGCAGGGTGGCGCAGACGAGTAGCGTTCCGATCACGGCGCCGCCTCGATAGGTCCCAGCCGATAGCCCTTGCCATAGCCTAACGAATGGATGGTGTAGCCGGTGCCAGCGAAGCGCTTGCGCAGGTGCAGCACCACCCACCGGAGCCTCTTGCCCCTGTCCTGTCGGGTTGGCAACGCACTGAACAGCGCGAGAAGGCTATCGAGATCGGTCTCGCCTCGAGGAGACCGCACCAGCTTCTCAACGACCGGCAGTTGCGACGGGGGAATGTCAAGCAGCCAGTACGCCCTTGATACAGGCCCCTTTGCCACAGCCTCTCGGAACGCGATCTTGCCTTTGTCGAGGCTGGTCAGGCGCTCAATCTTGCCCTTGTATCCGCCCGCCTTCTCGTAGCGGACGCGCCGGGCTGAGCGGGCAATCTCGGGATACTTCACCGCCGCCGCGGCTTTCACCTCGGCCTGACACATTTTGCACCACCTCTGTCGCCCCATCGGTCCCTTTGCCGACCGATAGAACGCGGACAGCGGCTTGACCACGCCGCAGCGAGAACAGGATTTCCCCTCAATGGTCGGGGCTTCTACTGGCGCGCGCACTTCGCGGACACGTCCTGCAGGACTTCACGGCCATCGGCGCGAGGCGTCAGGTCGAAGCTCTCACCGGCCACCGACACGCCGATCTTGGCAGCCGGCTGCTCTGCAATCACCGCGAACACGGCTTGCATGTCGTGGCTCGGGAATGAGGCCCACCAGCCGCCATCCATCGCGTTC
>WLNX01000030.1 GCA_009699565.1 Actinomycetota bacterium
TGAATTTGACCGGCTCGTTGACGGGCAGATAGAGACTGTTGGTGTTGACGACACCGGCGTCGGTCTTGGTCGAGAAGGTCCACGCGAACTGGACGCCCGTAACGTTGACGATTGGGGTGCTTTTGGCAGGAGCCGCTTGAATGTCAACCAGCAGGATCGCCGCGTAGGTCGTGAGCGCCGCGATGATGACGGTCGGGAAGGCGGTCCAGATCATCTCCAGCTTCGTGCTGCCGTGAATCGGAGGACCGTCGAGGCCTTCCTCACCCGGGCGTTGGCGCCAGCGCCAGATGCTGAAGAGCATCATCGTCGTTACGGCAACAAAGATCGGAACGGAGACAATGATCAGCACATTCCAGAAGGTGTCGATCTTTGGAGCGACGTTGGAACCCTGAGCCGGGAACCAAGGGAGCACGAGGACGATCGCAATTCCGATAACAGAGGCCAGCGCGATGATCGCCAGGAGTACGAGCCAAGTCTTGGCGGTTACAGCCCCTCGATGAGTCTGAGCAGTCATTGGCGCTAAAGATTACCGGTCGCGGGCGACTGCAGGAGTGCTCGTCGAAGCGTTCGACGCATTGCCGCTCACCCGAGCCGTCAGGCGGCTTGCGGGACGACCGCCGCAGTCATGCCTTGGCGCCGTAAAGTAAGGCTCTGAGCACGATATTCGGAAGGCGCCTCTCCGTGCCGGCGACGGAAGGCCTTAGCGAACTGGGCGGGCTGGCGGTATCCGACCCGGTTCGCCACGTCCCGAACCGTCAGCTTGCTCTCCGCAAGCAGCTGCGCGGCGTTGTCCATTCGTACCGCAGTCAGGTATTCGCGGAAAGTGGTGTGGCCGATCTCCGCGAAAGCCCGTTGAAGCTGGCGGCGGGATGAGGCGACGCGATGCGCGATCTCGTCGAGGCCCAGCTCGTCTCCGTACTCGACCTCGACGATGGCTTTCACTTCTTCGAAGAGTTGTTGGCGGAGCATGATCGTCGAGGCCCTTTTCATAGTGCCCGGAATACGGGGCAGCCTCGGTGTTGGATTACCACGCTTGCGCCGCGCGGTTGCCGGGGTTATGTTCGTCACAGTCGGTCAAGCGATCGGGGGAAGGAATGAACGTCAGCGAAGCGATGAGCACTTCGGTCCTGACAGTCGGACCTGGGCACAGGTTGCGCGAGGTTGCGCGGCTGATGCGCGAGCGTCACATTGGTTCCGCCGTCGTGCTCGACCCCGAGGGTCCCGGGCACGGAATAATCACCGAGCGCGACATCCTAAATTCGATCGGAGCGGGAGAGTCGCCGGACGAGGAGGTCGTCGCAGCCCACATGGCACCCGACATCGTCTTCGCCCACCCGGAATGGTCGCTGGACGAAGCGGCGGCAACGATGATCCATCACGGTTTTCGCCATCTGGCAGTGATCAACGGCGGCGAGCTGGCCGGGATGCTGTCGATGCGCGACTTGGTGCGCTGCTACGTGGAGGACGCCGGGTCGGCGCCCAAAACCGGAGAGCTCTAGTCGTCGTGGGATGTGGGGAGTTCGCGATACTCGCGGACCGAGCCACGGATCCAGCCGAAGATTGCCGCGACCATCAGCAAGAGCCCGATCACGCTCAGCGGGTACATGCCGAGTACGCCGATCAGGAGCAGTGAGAGGCCGACGGCTATCAGAATCGGCTGGAGGCTGCCCTGAGGAAGACGGATTCGCTCCCCTGCCGGGTTTGGGCTCTGCTCGCTCATGAAACGTAGAGGGCAGCAGCGACGAATGACAGTCCGAACATCACGAAGCCAACTGCCGTAATGAGCAGTCCTGCACGGTTGTTCTTTCTTGCGAGGTTCTTGTCCATTTGATTACTCCTCCGACCCTAGAGCCAGACATCCACAACCATAGCGGCGAACAGGGCGGCGAGGTAAAGAAGCGAGAACAGGTAGAGGCGGAGCGCCGACGCGCGGTCGGCCCTGCGACGGAGCTGCACTGCCATCACGATCAGGGTCATGCCGAGTCCGAGCGAGACAACTAGGTAGGGAACGCCCAAGCCGCCGGCACAGAACGGAAGCTGCGAGACGGCGTAGAGAAGGACCGAGTAGAGGAGGATCTGACGCCGCGTCTCGTCTTCTCCGCGGACGACCGGAAGCATCGGGATGCCAGCCGCCTCATAATCGTCCTTCATCAGGAGGCTCAGGGCCCAGAAGTGAGGGGGGGTCCAGAAGAAGACGATGAAGAAGAGGAAGATTGCCAGCCCGCTCAGTGATCCCGTGACGGCGGCCCAGCCAACCAGCGGCGGAATTGCGCCCGCGGCGCCTCCCCAGATGATGTTCTGCCAGGTGCTCCGCTTCAGCCACATCGTGTAGCCGACCGCGTAACCGAGGAAACCAGCGAACGAGAGCGCTGCGGCCAGCGGATTGACGAGGAGCGCAAGCCACAGCAACGAGGCGATCCCCAGGCCGATGCCGAAGGTGAGAGCTGCTCGTGGCGAGACGCGTCCGGATGCGACAGGCCGGTCTGCCGTCCGCTCCATCAGCAGGTCCACGTCACGGTCGTACCAATGGTTGATTGCCCCGGAGCCGCCGGCCGACATTGCTCCGCCGATCAGAGTCGCAAGGATCAGGCCGACAGATGGCCGTCCGGCGATCAGCATTGCTGCCAGAGTCGTAAACAGCAGCAGGCTCTGGACCTTTGGCTTGGTTAGGGCAACGTAGTCGTTGACGCGCTGACGTGCCGCCGAGGGGGCGACCGCTGCCACTGAACCGCTGCTTGGGGCTACTGCGGGCACGACCTGTCCACTAGCTCCCGGCCGCCGTGCCTGCCTCTTCAGGGACGCGGTCCTGCCGCGCAATCTGACGGCGGATGTCCTGCATCGGCTCGACCGAACGGATCCGCGGCACAACGTCGAAGTTGTTGACCGGGGGAGGCGACGGGGTGAACCATTCAAGCGTGTTGCCGCGCCACGGATCGGGGCCGGCCTTTGCCCCGCTGCGGAGGCCCTTGACGATGTTGACGATCGTCAAAAGAACGCCGAGCGCGAGGATGAACGAGCCGATCGTTGAGATCATGTTGTAGAGCCCGAGGTTGTTGACATCGGCGTACTCGTAGACCCGTCGCGGCATCCCGCTCAACCCTGCCGAGTGCTGGATCAGGAACGTGATCCAGAAGCCCGAGAGCGTCAGTGCGAAGCTGACCTTGCCGAGCTTTTCGTCAAGCAGGCGGCCCGTGATCTTCGGGAACCAGTAGTAGATGCCGGCCATCAGGGCGAAGACTGCGCCGCCGACGATCGTGTAATGGAAGTGGGCGACAACGAAGTAAGTGTCGTGGAGCTGCCAGTCAACCGGGAATGTGGCGAGGAAGATTCCCGTGATGCCGCCAAGAAGGAATGTTGCGAGGAAGCCAAGCGAGTAGAGCATCGACACTGGAAACTCGATCGCTCCCCGCCACATCGTGAAGATCCAGTTGAAGATCTTCACTCCCGTTGGGATCGCGACGAGGTACGTGCCGAGCATGAAGAAGACCAGCAGGAAGAACGGGAGAGGGACCGTGAACATGTGGTGGGCCCACACCAGCGTCCCGATGACGGCGATAGCCAGTGTGGCCGCGACGATCGCCTTGTATCCGAAGATCGGCTTGCGCGAGAACACCGGCAGAATCTCGGAGATGATCCCGAACCCTGGCAGAACGAGGATGTAGACCTCGGGGTGGCCAAAGAACCAGAAGAGGTGCTGCCAAAGCAGGGGCGAGCCGCCGTTGGTCGGGTCGTAGAAGTGGGTGCCGAAGTGGCGGTCGGTCAGCAGCAGCGTCACCGCTCCAGCAATCACGGGGATCGAGATGATCAGCAGTATTGACTGAACGAGCATCGTCCAGACGTACAGCGGAACGCGGCCCCAGCTCATGCCGGGCGCGCGCATGTTGGTGATGGTGACGAAGAGGTTGAGTGCTCCGATGAATGAAGTGACGCCCGTCAGGTGGACCAGGAAGATCCAAGAATCGACTCCGTTGGACGGCGAGAAGGCGGTCTCGGAGAGCGGGGCGTAACAGGTCCAACCGCACTCCGCTGGGCTGAAGAGAAGTGATCCGTAAAAGACGATTCCGCCGGCGATGAACAGCCAAAAGGAGAGGGCGTTCAGCTTCGGAAAGGCCATGTCGCGGGCGCCGATCATGAGCGGGACGATGTAATTGGCAAGCCCGACGATCATCGGCATCAGGAAGAGGAAGACCATCGTGGTGCCGTGCATCGTGAAAAGCGCGTTGTAGGTCTGCGGCGAAAGCAGCGTGTTGTCGGGAACTGCGAGCTGCAGGCGAATCAGCAGTGCCTCGACACCGCCAATTACGAGGAACATCCAAGCGGCGACCATGTACATGATCCCGATCCGCTTGTGGTCGGTTGTCGTGAGCCAAGCGAGCCATCCGCTCTGCGGCGGCTTGGCCGAGTCGACGACGATCTCCGGAACGGCGGTCTGCGGGGCTGAGGATGTTGCTGATGTCATCTGCTGGTCACTTCCCGTGTACGGCTTCGTCGATGTACTTGACCAACGCGTTGAGCTGAGCGCTTGTCAGCGTCTTCCCGTAGTTGAGCGGCATGATTCCCTTTGCGTAGCCCTTGGCGATCTCTTTGTTCGGGTAGAGGATCGACTCCTTGATCATTGCTGCGTTGTCCGGCTTCAGGACGACGTCAAGGTTGGGGCCAACCGCGGCGTTGCTGCCGGCATCCTTAAGCGCGTGGCAGGAGCCGCACGCCAGCGCGCCGGTTGCGGGAACCCCAGCGACGAAGATCTTCTTGCCGTCGATTGCCGCTGCTGGAGCAGGTACCGCCTTGACGGCAGGCTCGCTCGGCATCGCCTTCGCGGCTGCTTCCTGCTTGGCCAGCAGCGCATTTCGGGCCGTCGCAGCGTCCTGCTTGGCGGCAGCAATGGCGGCCTTCTGTTCTGCGTACCAGACGCGGAAGGCGGCCGGTGAGACGGCTTTGACAGAAGCGATCATCGTTGCGTGGCCACGACCGCAGAGCTCTGCGCACTGTCCTCGGTAGACGCCGGGCTCGGAGATCTTGAACCAGGTGTAGTTCGTGTAGCCCGGGACTGCGTCAAATTTGCCGCCGAGGTCCGGGATCCACCAGGAGTGCTGAACATCCTGTGCGCGGATGCGCAGCGAGACGGTGGTTCCGGTAGGCACGACCATCTGCTCGTAAGAGAAGACGTTGTTGAGGCTGTTGGTGTCGGCGTCGGCGTAGCTGTAACGCCAGAGGTATTGCTGTCCGGTGACGTCGATGTTGAGCGAACGGCCATTCGGCGGGATTGCCGGCTTCGCTGGACCGGGGGTGAACGACGCGTTCCTTGGGGAAGAAACTCCATTGGCGTCGGAGTTCGGAGGATTCCTGATCTGGTCGAGCTTGAGGAATGTGACGAGCGAGATCAATACAAGTACTAGAGCCGCTCCAACTGTCCAGCCGATCTCGAGGCGGTTGTTGCCCTTGGTCTGCTGGGCTTCGACTCCGGGGCGGGCTCGGAAGCGATAGACGGTGAAGGCGATCAGCCCGCCGACCCCGACGAAGATGATCAGGGCGATCGCAAAAATGAGGAAGTAGAGCGAACGGATGCCCTCGGCATTGGGCGAACCGCCTGCCGAGTCCGGTCCCAAGACTCCGGCGAGAGCAGTTGACGCCGGCGCGAGAACGCAGCCGACGACGACAATCGCGCCGAGGAGGCTGGTCTGAGCTGGACGGGAACGAATCAAGGCGCGCACGGAATGATGAATCCTATAAAGGAATCGGACAACAGGAGGTGCGCCTCAGCGCCCAGTGAAAGATGGGCTGCGCTTTTCGATGAAGGAGAGCACCCCTTCTCCGAAGTCGGAGCTGCCGGCCATCTCCTGCTGGAGCGATGCTTCGAGTCTCATCTGATCTTCCAGCTGGCCAAAGATCCAGTTGTTGATCTGCCTCTTGGAGCCGGCGTAGGAGAGCGTCGGTCCCTCCGCCAGGCGCTGAACGAGCGCTGCCGTCGTCAATTCAAAGTCCGCGTCTTCGGCTACCCCGTTGATCAGTCCCCACTCGGCGGCCTTGGCGGCGTCGACCTTCTCTCCCAGCATTGCCATCTCCGCCGCCCTCGCTGCGCCGACGCGAGCGGCAATGAATGCTGATGACCCGCCGTCGGGAACCAGCCCGATATTGACGAAGGCAAGCAGGAAGTAGGCGCTCGAGCTGGCATAGACGAGGTCGGCGCAGAGGGCCAGCGCGAGTCCCACCCCGACGCACGGTCCCTGCACGGCGCTGACCACCGGCTTGGGCAGCGAGCGAAGGCCCATGATCACCGGGTGGTAGCGCTCGTGAAGTGCGCGTTCGAGATCGGGGCGGCCATCGTCCTTGACCATTCCTGCGGATGGCCCGTCCTTGAGGTCGGCGCCGGAGCAGAACGCCCGGCCGTTGGCGGCGATCATCACGGCGCGGACCTCGTCGTCGTCGCGGACACTCTCGAATGCGGAGAGGAGGTCTTCGCTCATCTGACCGTTCCACGCGTTGAGGGAGTCCGGCCGGTTCAGCTCGATCCTGGCCGCACCCCCGGCCCGGAGCAGGTTGACGGTTTCAAACTCGCGTGCGATCTCAAATTGGGCCATCCGATCATCTTATGTTTTCGCGTGGGCAGTCGGGCTGTCGCTCTAGCCTTCCGGTGATGTCACGCGCACGGCCCCTTATCGCAATCACGACCTACGTCGAGCCGGCGCGTTGGGGCTTGTGGGACGTCGAGGCGGCTCTGATTCCTCAGATGTATGTCGATGCCGTCCAGCGAGCCGGGGGAATCGCAGTTCTTCTGCCGCCTGACCGGGCCTTTGCCGAACTGATTTCCGAACGGCTGATCGACATGATCGGGGGCCTCCTGATCCCGGGCGGCCCGGATGTTGACGCGTCGCTGTACGGAGCCGAGTCACAGCCCGAGCACGAGGGGTCGCACCTCCTGCGCGACCAGAGCGAGATTGCGCTGATTAACGCAGCGATCGAGCGCGACATCCCGCTGCTAGCGATCTGCCGAGGGATGCAACTGCTGAATGTCGCGCGCGGAGGGACGTTGATCCAGCACCTCTCGGAGCTGCATCGCCCGAACCCTGGATCGTTCGATGGAAGCGAGCACGACGTCCGCATGACCGAGGGCTCTCTCGCGGCGACGGTTGCGGGCGAGCTTGTTCACTCAACCCGCCAGCACCACCACCAGGGGGTCGAGCGAATTGGCAGTGGACTCGAGGTAACCGGTTGGTGCGTGGCGGACGATCTGCCGGAGGCAATTGAGATGCCCGGGAAGAATTTCGTACTGGGGGTGCAGTGGCATCCGGAGGCCGATCCTCAGAGTGCCGTAGTAACGGCCTTCGTCGGTCGCTGCGCCGGCTAGGCGATCAGACCTTCGGCTCTTAGCCAGGACTCGGTCCGGCGCATGCCTTCGTCAAAGTCGACCTTCGGTTCCCAGCCGAGCAGTTCGGTGGCACGGCGGTTTGGGTAAGCGGCCTTGCGCGAGACATATCTGATCGCTTCGCGACTCACGGTTGGCTGTTTCCCCCGCGCGCGGGCAACAAGTTCGGAGCCGAGCGCAAAGAGTTCGAGCAGCGGCAGCGGTGCGGTGCGCACCTTCTCTTGCCCAAGCATCTGCGCGTAGCGGCCAAAGAACTCGGCGGTTGTAACGGGGGTCCCATCCCAGGCTGTGACGGCCTGGCCGGCCGCCGCTTCGGTCACAAGCGCGCGCAGAACGCAGTCGACTAGGTCGTCGACATAGACGAGCGTCATCAGGGCATCCCCCTTGCCCGGCAGGGCAAATGCCCCGCTCTCAATTGCTTGCACGGGGCGGACCGTCCACGGAATCGAACCCGGGCCGTAGACGTCGCCGGGTCTGACTACAGCGGCGCCGCGGCGGCGAGCCACCCAATCTGACGTCGCCTTTGTATCGGCATAAGGCGCTCCTGTGGCGCGGGGCGATGCGTCCTCCGGCAGGTCGAAGGGGAACTCGTAGCCGAAGCTCGCAACCGACGACAGGTGGACTACGCGGGTTACTCCTGCAGCCTCGGCGGCGTCAAGAACGGCGCAGGTTCCGCGGACATTCACATCGATGAAGTCCTCCATCGAGCCCCAGTCGCCAACGATTGCCGCCGTGTGAATCAGTCCCTGCACGCCGTCGAGTTCAGCTTCGACCGCTGCTGCATCGCGCACGTCGAGGCTTACGAAGCGTGCCCCTGCCGCCTCGACGCCGGTTCGTGCCTCCGGGCGGAGCTCGATCCCCAGCGGGTTTGCCCCCTCGTCAACCAGACGGCGGCATAGAGCCTGCCCGATGAAGCCGCCGGCTCCGGTGACTGCGATTGTCTGCCCGCCCAAATCCATCGTCCAACCGTATACTGCGCCAACCTTGAGCCTGTCGAAAACCCTGCGAGTAGCGGCGATGGCAGTGGTGGCCGCAGGAGTGGCCGCCCCGCTTCTGCGACGGCGGACGAAAATTCCGAATGCGGCCGTTCTAGCCGCCGCTTGGGCGGCCCCCGCTGCGCTCTGCGTAGCGACCCCACGAAGCTTCAAGCGAGACATCGGGGTTTGTGGGCTGCAGATGTGGGCCTACCTTGCCACCTACGAGATGCCGGCCGACGACCCTCAGAAGCTTGAGGATCGGGTCCACGTTGACTATCCGGTCAACTTCGATCGCTGGCTCGGTTTCGGTGAACTGCCGGGGCTTCGGCTCCAGCGCGCTTTCGCCGATCCCGGCAAGATTCGGGTGCCCGAGAAGGTCCTCATCTGGGCGCATTGGGTCTGGTTTCTTGTTCCGCACGCGACGGTCGCCTACGTCCTGCTGCGCCGCCGCGAGCAGTTTCCCAAGGCGGCTGCAATGGTCTACGCCACCTTCGACCTCGGCGTAATCTGTTACTGGCTGGTTCCTACCGCTCCGCCTTGGTACGCGGCACAAAAGGGCCGATTTGACCTTACGGGTGCCGAGACGAAGTTGGGTCTTCGCCGGATGATGATCGACTACGGCCAGCAGTTCTGGCGCGGCCGCTGGCCCACACTTTACGATGGGCTGGCCGGTAACCCACTCGCCGCCATGCCGTCACTTCACTTCGCTACATCAGTGATGTCCGCATACGTCCTCGCAGACGTCGGTCGTGCCGAGGGAACGGTTGCATGGGCCTACGCCGGCACGCTGGGCTTTGCGCTCGTCTACCTCGGCGAGCACTACGTGATCGACCTGCTCGCCGGCCTGGCTCTGGTCGAGGGGATCCGAGCCGGTGCTCCTCACGCCGCCCCGCTGGCAAATGGGTTCTCAAGGCTCCTCCAGGGGCTTGAGCGCAAGGCGCAAGGTGTTTGATGGAGGAACCGCCAAGCGAGATTGACGGGCTGATCCTCGATGGGAGCGGCGAGGAACAGATGCCGAGTAGGCGTCTTTCGAAGCGCCACGCTGCGTTTGCCGGACTCTTCGCGCTGGCGGTGGTTGTCTTCCTCTACTTCGGACTTCCGCAGATCGCAGGGATCAACGAGACCTGGGATCGAATCCAAGACGGCGATCCAAAGTGGCTGATCGCCTGCCTGCTTTTTGAGCTCCTTTCCTTCGGTGGTTATGTCTGGCTGTTTCGCGGCGTCTTTGTGCGCGGGAGCTCAAGGATCGGCTGGAGCGTCAGCTACCAAATTACGATGGCAGGACTTGTCGCCACGAGACTGTTTGCTGCTGCCGGGGCCGGCGGCGCCGTGCTGACGGCCTGGGCTCTGCGCCGGTCCGGAATGCCGACGCGCACCGTGGCGACAAGGATGATCGCCCAGTACGTGATCCTCTACGGCGTCTACATGGTGACTCTGGTCATCGCGGGAGTGGGACTCTACGTCGGGGCCTTCAGCGGCAGTCGAGTCTTCGCGCTGACGATGGTTCCGGCGATCATTGGCACGGTGGCGATCGTTCTGTCGCTCGCATTCACTCTGCTCCCCGAGCAGATCGACCGCAAGATCGAGGAATGGGCGCAGGACTCGGGCAAGTTCGGCCGCGCGGTCGCCAAGCTGGCGAAAGTCCCTGATGCGGTAGCGGTTGGAGTCCGCGAAGCGCTGATCATCCTGCGTGAGCGCGATGGCGCCGTGGTCGGAGCCGTTGCCTGGTGGTACTTCGACATCTTCACGCTCTGGGCGGCGTTCCACGCGTTCGGCGACCCGCCGCCGTTCGCCGTTCTCGTGATGGCCTACTTCGTCGGCATGTTCGCCAACCTGCTCCCGCTTCCCGGCGGAATTGGCGGCGTTGAGGGCGGCATGATCGGTGTCCTGATTGCCTTTGGCGAACCTGCCAGCCTCGCGATCGTGGCCGTGCTCACCTACCGTGCATTCTCCTTCTGGCTGCCGACGATCCCAGGTGCGATCGCCTACTTCCACCTGCGCCGAACGGTTCAGGGTTGGAAGGCGGAAGGGGCGGGGGAATCGGCTACGCTTTACAAAGTAAAGTCTCAATCGAACTGAGTGGAGAAGCGGATGGCCGCAGTTGAAGACGTAATCATCGTTGGCAGCGGGCCGGCCGGCTACACCGCCGCTCTCTATACGGCGCGCGCCAACCTCTCGCCACTGGTTGTCGAGGGCTGGCAATGGGGCGGGCTTCTGCAACAGACGACTGAGGTGGAGAACTTCCCCGGGTTCCGCGATGGCATCCAAGGGCCTGAGCTGATGCAGACGATGCGTGACCAGGCCGAGCGCTTCGGTACCCGGTTCATAACCGATCTTGCGACCAAGGTTGAACTTGCAGATCAAGCCGGCGGCGTTCACAAGGTTTGGGTCGGCGACACGGAGCACCAGGCTCGAACCGTAATCCTTGCGATGGGCGCCGAGCACAAGAAGATCGGTGCTCCCGGCGAAGAGGAGCTCTCCGGCCGCGGAGTGTCCTACTGCGCCACCTGCGACGCTGCATTCTTCGCCGACAAGGAGACGGTGATTGTTGGCGGCGGGGACTCGGCGATGGAGGAGGCGATCTTCCTCGCAAAGTTCGCGTCGAAGGTGACGATCATCAATCGCCGCGACGAGTTTCGAGCCTCGAAGATCATGCTCGACCGAGCGCGCGAGACTGGCAACATCGAGTGGCTAACCCCATTTACGGTCGAAAGCTTTGAGGCCGGCGAGAACGGGGCGTTGGAGACTGCACGGCTTCTCAATGCGCAGACCGGCGAAGAGGTTGTGCTGCCAACCAGTGGAGCATTCATCGCGATTGGCCATGAACCGCAGTCGCAGCTTGTAGCGGGCGCCGTGGAGCTCGATGACGAGGGTTACGTCGTCACGGAAGGACGGTCAACCCGAACCGCTCTGCCCGGAGTCTTCGCAGCCGGCGACCTCGTGGACCACACCTATCGGCAGGCAATTACTGCAGCCGCGCTCGGCTGCCAGGCCGCGCTCGACGCCGAGTGGTACCTGCGCGACACTCCTCCGCTGCCCGCTTAGGGGGCTGACGGCTCTGCGATCAGAGCCCGTTGCTCCAGGTCGAGCAGCGCCTTCTTGCGCTGCCGAGTGTCTTCTCCGCCGTAGCCGCCAAGGGCTCCGTCGGAGCGCGTCACGCGGTGGCAGGGGATGATCAGCGCGATCGGATTGTGGCGCAGCGCGTTGCCAACGGCGCGCGACGCGCCGGGCGCTCCCAGCCGTGATGCGAGCTCGCCGTAGGTGATGCGCCCGCCGAATTCGACGCGTGAGCACTCTTCAAGCACGCGACGCTGAAAGTCGCTGCTCTCAGCGAGCGAGAAGCCGGCTGAGAAGTGTCGAAGCGAGCCGGAGAAGAAGAGGTCGAGCTCGCGCTGTACCTGAGCACCGACCTCGCAGAGAGGTGATCGCACGCGATCGGCATCCACGGTCTCAATGAACTCGAGCCCGACCACCTCGCCCTCCGCGATCGAAAGTAGCCCTTCTCCGAGCGGCGTCTTGACTGCAGAAGCGATCACGCGGCCGGCCACTGAGTTTGAGGGTCAGTCGAGCTCGGCGACCATCGGCTTGAGCGCATCGACGCCGGTCACCGCGCGCCCGATGATCAGCTGCTGGATCTGGGAGGTGCCTTCATAGATCGTCGTCACCCGGGCGTCGCGGTAGTAGCGCTCGACCGGATGATCCCGGCTGTAGCCGGCGCCGCCGTGCACCTGAATCGCCTTGTCCGAGCACCAGACGGCTGTCTCGGTTGCGTAGTACTTGGCGATCGACGTTTCCAGAGTGCTGGGCTTGCCCGCGTCCTTGACGGATCCCGCCTTGTAGACGAGCAGCCGAGCGGCTTCGGTCTTCACGACCATGTCGGCGATCATCGCCTGGACGAGTTGGAACCCGGCGATCGGCCGGTCGAACTGCGTCCGCTCATTTGCGTAGGAAATCGACTCTTCCAGCGACGCCCTCGCCAAGCCCACGCAGCCGGCCGCGACCGAGTAGCGACCCGAGTCAAGCGCGCTCATTGCGACCTTGAAGCCGTCGCCGACCGAGCCCAGCATCGAGTCGGAGGAGGCGGTGACGTCGTCGAGCGCAATTTCGGCCGTGTCGGATGCCCAGAGGCCCATCTTGGCGGTGATCTGCGAAGGCATGAACCCGGGCTGGTCGGTCTCAACGAGGAAGCAGGCCAGTCCGCGGTGGCCCAGCGACGGGTCCGTCTGAGCA
>WLNX01000031.1 GCA_009699565.1 Actinomycetota bacterium
GGCGACGAAGGCGTCGACGTTTCCGTCAAGCTCGTCCAGAATTTCTACCGCGGTGCCCTCGTAGTGGGCGAGCGGATTGGCGGCGTTGCCGTACTGGTAGGGCATGTAGTACGAGGGATCGTCCGCAGCCATGTCGAGGGCCATCGCGACGGCGCCGTTCGATCCCTGATCACCCGGCGAGTAGACAATCTCCGCCCCATACATCTTCAGCAGCTGGGTGCGCTCAGGCGTGACGTTGTCCGGCATCACAACCTTCAGCGGGTAGCCCTTGCGTGCGCAGATCATCGCCAGCGATATTCCGGTGTTGCCGGATGTCGGCTCGAGAATCGTCTGACCTGGAGCGATCAGGCCCTTCTCTTCGGCGTTCTCGATCAGGGACTTTGCGACCCGATCCTTGATCGAACCGGTTGGATTGTTGCACTCGAGCTTGGCCCAGATTCGCACGCCCGGCTTCGGCGAGAGCCGCTTGAGCTCAATCAGCGGCGTATTGCCGATCGAGTCGACGAGATCGCTGTAGCGGCCGGCGCAGGGACGGCGTTCAATCGGTGGAACAGCCATGCTTTACAAACGATAGCGCGTCGACGCGCTTATCGCGAAAGGCTCGCGCCACCGGCCATTGCAGGCAGGATCACGAGTCCGTCGGCGCCCGACACGACCGTGTCGAGGCCGTCGAGCACGCGCACATCCTCGTCGTTCAGGTAGACGTTGACGTAGCGGTTGAGACCGCCGTCCTCACCGAAGAGCTGATCTCGGGTGGCGGGATGCGCGCCAACCAGATTGTTTAGAACTTCACCGACGGTGGCGCCTTCAGCGGTCACTTCGCGCTCGCCGCCAACAGAAGGTCGCAGGACAGGTGGGATTCGAATTATCGCCATCGTCTGCTCAGGTTACCCCGAGGCGGCGCAGAACGCCTCGTAGTCGGGGAAGACGCCCAGCTCCTCGTCAGCGATCTCGTTCGGGTCACGCGAGCAGATCGGGCACTCCGGGTCTTGGCGAACCTTGAGCTCCGTGAAGCTGGCTGCAAGCGCGTCGTACATAAGCAGACGGCCGATCAGAGGGTCTCCGGCTCCGATGATCAGCTTGATCACTTCAGTTGCCTGCAACAGGCCCATCGTCCCCGGGAGCACGCCCAGGACCCCGTTGGCGCCGCAGGACGGTGCCATCTCGGCGGGCGGCGGCTGACGGAAGAGGCAGCGGTAGCAGGGGCCTCGACCTGGGGCGAAGACGCTGAGCTGGCCTTCGAAGCCAAGAATCGCGGCCGATACGACGGGGATCCCGAGACGGATGCTGGCGTCGTTCAGCAGGTAGCGGGTCGGGAAGTTGTCAACGCCGTCGACGATGATGTCCCATCCTTGGATGATGTCCATGATGTTGGAGGCGTCGAGCCGCGTCGGGTAGCCAACAACCGCCACGTCCGGGTTGAGCGCCTTGATCGTCTCGGCGGCCGAATCAACCTTCGGCGTTCCGATCCTGTCGGTCGTGTGGATGACCTGGCGCTGAAGGTTCGAGAGATCAACAACATCGTCGTCGACAATCCCGAGCGTCCCGACACCGGCGGCGGCGAGATAGAGCGCCGTAGGCGAGCCAAGCCCGCCCGCCCCCAGCAGGAGCACGCGAGCGTCAAGAAGCTTCTGCTGCCCCTCTACTCCTACCTCAGGCACAAGCAGGTGGCGGCTGTAGCGCTCGCGCTGCTCGGCAGTGAAACTGCGGGGCACCTGAACTTCGTAGCCGCGGTCCTTCCAAAGCGTGAACCCTCCGGCCATCGACTCCACGTCGGAGTAGCCCATGTCAGCCATCAGGGTGTGGGCGCCGAATGCCGAACGAATGCCGGATGCGCAATAGAGGATTACCCGCTGTGAGCGATCCGGAACGACGCCTTCGATGCGCGTTTCGAGATAGCTGCGCGGAATGTGGAGCGCGCCCGGGAGCATTCCCGCGGCCAGCTCTTCAGTCTCGCGGCAGTCAACGACGACGACTCCTTCTCCGAGCAGCTGGGCGACCTCGGACGGGTCGACTTCCTTGATCTGCTCCTTTACATGACGCAGCAGTTCGCTTCCTGATTGGGTCACTTCTCCACCGCCTGCAATATTGGGGTCGACTTCACTTCATAAAGGATAGCGCCGGCGCTTCGACCGGCGCGGCGCCCGCATCGCCAGCGGCGGCGTACCCTGAAGGGTCGATGAACCCCCGCCTGCGGCTGACACTGATGGCAGCGGCCTCGATTGCACTGCTGGCAATCCTCGGCTTCCTGCTTCTGAGCGACCCCAACAGCGGCGCGCGCAGGCTCCCCGCAACCCGTTTCGCCGGCGCAATCCGCCCCGAGTCGCCTCCCGTGAGGTTTGCGCTTCGAGACGAGAACGGCCGGACCGTTGATGCCCGCTCCCTGCGCGGCAGTCCAGCAATCGTCGCGTTCATGTATTCGACCTGCGACAACGACTGTCCGACGATGGCACAGCAGATAAGAGGGGCACTTGACCGTCTTGACGGCAATGTGCCTGCCGTCGCCGTGAGCGTCGACCCGGCGACTGACACGCAAGCCAGCGCTCGCCGCTTCATCGCATCCCAGCACCTCGGCGGGCGGATGAGCTTCCTGCTCGGCTCCCAGCAGTCACTACAGCCGGTCTGGCGCGCGTTTGGGGTGGCACCGCAGGAGAAGGGCCGGGAACACTCGGCGGTGGTCGTCCTGCTCGATGCTGAAGGTCGCCAGCGGATCGGCTTCCCGCTCAGCGAGCTGACGCCGGAAGGAATAGCCCACGACATCCGCGTCCTCCAGCGCGAAGCCCGCCGCCGCTAGCCGTCCGACCCGTCGGACTTGTCGCGCTTCGCCTCGCGGCGGGAGCTCCACCAAAGCCCTGCCCCTATTAGGAGAATCGGGGCGAGGTAGAGCAGCACGTGGTACCAGTGCCCGGCGTGCGCGAGCGGCAGATTCACGACGCTGCCGCCGAGAGGAGCCAAAGGCCGATGCATGTGAACGCGACCATCACCGTCAGCATCCAGTATTGCGAGCGAACGGCGACGCGCGGGTCGGCCCAAGTTGCAAGCGCGCGGTCGTGGGCGAGTACCAGCCCCGCGACGTGCCCGATCACCAGCGCGGCAACTTGGACGTACCAGATCGCGTTTGCCCCCAGCAGCGAATAGTCGATCGCCGAGGTCGATGTGCCGAAGATGTCGGAGCCGTCGCCGAGGGGATCTGAAACCAGAAAGACCGCGGCCTGCCCCTGGAAGAGCAACAGCGAGAAGTAGTGGGCGACGATGTAGGCGAACGCGATCGGAATCAGCGTGTGCGCAAAGCTCCGGGCCAGCTCGTCAACCGGCGGCTTCCCTGCCCCGGTGCGGCACATGCCAATCACTGCCAGCCGGTAGAGACCGCTGACCAGAGCAACAATCAGCAGCAGGCCGACCGTGTAGGCCAGCTCGACCGAGGTCGCGTCGCTGAACCCCGCGGAGGAGAATGAATCGGTCAGCGACTGCGCGAGGCCGCCGGCGCCGGTCCAGATTGCCCCTTGGGAGAAGCCGTCGAAACTTGTGCTGCCGATCATCACGCAGACGACGGCAACCGAACCGGGGACCTGCGGCATCTTCAGCGCTCCGACGATCGGCGCCCGCAGGCTGCAGCGGCGTCCTTCCCAGTCCAGCGGAGCCAGCAACGCAAAGAGGCTGAACGCGACGCCAAACCCGTCTGCATTGCGGCACCACTTTTCGGCACCAAAGCAGCTCATCCCGATCAGCATGATCGCCGCATAGAGCAGAGCGGCGATAGCCAATGAACTCGGGCTTTCGCGGCCGCTCCAGACCAGCTCGATCCAGGCAAAGGCGAAGATCGTCAGCGCAGCCGGCCAACGCCCGAGCCGTTCGGGATAGGCCATCGGCGCGGGCAGGCCTCCGGAGATCCTCGAAATTGCCCAGCCGAGACCGCGACCGACGGCGCGCCAAGGGCTGATGACGTTGAACACGTCTCCAAACACGACCGACAGGAATGGGATTCCGACCCAGACGAGAACGAAGATCGCGGTTGGGGCAAGGTTCGCCGTGGGGGTCTGGCTGCCGGCCAGGCCTGCGTAAACGATTACTGCAAAGCCGCACACGCCAAGCAGGCCGGCAAGCATCTCGAGCGCCAGCGGCGCGCGGCCGAGCAGGCGCTCCTTCAACCCCGCGATAACCGGCTTCGGCCAGAGGACCGTCAGCGCGACGAAGGAGGCGACCAGTACCAGCGCCGCAGCCCAAGCAAAGAGCCAGACGGGGATTGGCAGGTCGGCACGCTGCCCGATGCCGTGAGCCGCCGCCTGTGCGGGGAGGACTAGAGCGGCGAGAAGTGCCGCCGGGGCAGCGAGGCGTATTCGGTACATGCCCCGGAAACGATACGGGGCGGACCAAAAGGCCCGCCCCGATACCGCATTCGAATCTCTGTTACGAGAGTTCGGTCAGCTTGCTACTTCTTGCAAGGAACCGTGCTCGTAACAATCGGACCAGTGTGGTTGATCGACAGCGTCAGGTCGCCAGCCGTGAAGGTTGGCTGCGTGTCGCGGTCGAGCATCACGTTGTAGATGCCGTTGTAGCCGAACGTCAGCTTCTTGTTCTTGGGGCAGCCGGTCAGAGCCTGCAGCGGCTTGCCCTTCTTGTTCTTGACAGCCTTGATCGTGCTGTCAAATGACGACAGCTGCGACATCAGGATGCCTGACGGGTTGATTAGACCCTTCGGGATCGAGAACGTGATCTTGGTGCCGTACTTCTTGGCGGCGGCCCCGGTTGCCTTGCCGATGTCACCGGTGATCAGGCCCTTGCCCGTGAGCGGGTTGTAGGTGCGCAGACCGAGCTGCGTTGGCGACAGGATCACAACGTCGACCGTGAGGTTCGGACGCAGCGTGTACTGGCCAACTCCGGCGGTGGCGTTGCGGGCGTAGCCTGCTGCGACTCCGCCACCGATGACCGAGCCCTTCGGGCAGGTCTTAGGGTCGGCGACCGCAGTAGCCAGCTCACAGGTCGGGAATCCCGCCGTGGCAAGCTTCATCTCTTTCGGGAAGTAGATGTAGGCCTGCATCGTCGCGAATGGCGGCTCCTCAAGAGCGCCACCGGCTACCGACGCCGGGCCGAAGGTGTTTGTACGACAGGCAGCCGAGTTGGCCGCAGTCGCGCATGATGCATCCTGCTTGATGATGTGGAACGGATGCAGGTAGCTTCCGACCGAGCCGGGCTTCTTTGCAGTACCGGCCTTGCCAATTACCTTGGCCTCAAACCGCTGCCAAGTCGACGGGCTGGCGACTGCTGAACTGGCCCCAATTGCGGCCATCAGACACGCCACTCCGGCGATCAAGATTACTTTGCGCATTTCTCCTCCTGCTTTCTACGGGATGGTTTCCATCTAATGAATACCACGAATGGCACCAAAGTTGCGCAGGTTCACTTTTCTTCGTCAGTGGGGGCGCGCAGGCGTGTGAAGCGGATCACGTCGTAGCGGCGACCGCGCAGCGCGATTCCCGACTTCACGAGCGCCCCCCGTCTGAAGCCGGCCCCCATCGCAACCTGATGTGACCGCTCGTTCTCCGGCTCCGCGTAGAGGTCGATTCGCTCCAACCCAAGCGGCCCCAGCCCCCAGGCCGCAATGATCTCAAGTGCTCTCCCTGCGACGCCGGCCCGCCGGGCCCACGGAGCCGTCCAGTAACCGACTTCGCAGCGGCGGCGCGTCAGCGAGACGGCGTGCAGGCCAGCCGCGCCCAGCACTACCGACAGATCATCGGCCCGAACGACTGCCAGCGGAAGGGCACTCGAACTGCGTCCGAAGGCGATGAACCGCCTCGCGTCCTCGGGCGTGTAGGGAATTGGAACGGAGGTGTAGCGGGACGTGAGCGGGTCGTTGCAGGCCTCGACCAGACTGGCAACGTCTGTTTCGTCCCACGCGCGAAGCGCGATCTGCCCGTCAGCCAGCGGCGGATCCGGAAGTTCCAGGGGAGGAGTGCCGATCAGCATGAGGCTTTGGCGGGAGGTTCCACGAGACGCTTCGATGCTAGCGTCCGCAAGCGCATGCGCCCACCCATTGACACGATCGTGGCGCCTTCGTTTCCAAAGGACGCCGACTGGATCAACGTCGCGACGCTGAAGCTTGAACAGCAGGCCCCGCGGCCCGTGCTGATCGACTTCTGGGACTTCTGCAGGCCGTCGTCGATCCGCGCCCTCGCCTACCTCAAGGAATGGCAACGTCGATACGAGCCGGCCGGACTGCGGATCGTTTCGGTCCACGCTCCGGGCTTTCCCCCATCCCGGGACGCTGACCTCGTCGCGGAAGCGACCCGGAGGCTGGGAATCGAGCACGCCGTCCTGTTGGATCCGGAGTTCAGCTACTGGCAGGATTTCGACAATCCCGGCTGGCCCGCCCGCTACCTCTTTGGCCCCGATCTGATGCTTGTCGACGTGCAGATTGGAGAGGGCGGTTATGTGGAAACCGAGCAGGAGATCCAGCGACTGTTGGGGCTGAGCGAG
The DNA here is from genome assembly GCA_009699565.1 of Actinomycetota bacterium. Classification (GTDB taxonomy): domain Bacteria; phylum Actinomycetota; class Thermoleophilia; order Solirubrobacterales; family Solirubrobacteraceae; genus F1-60-MAGs163. Next base: position 6,475 of record WLNX01000031.1, read on the forward strand.
CCGCTGACAGGGCTGCTAAGCGCCGCCGACGACATTGACGCCGAGGTGATCGTTCCCACCCCTGACCAGCCGGGCGCCTACAGCGGACCGTATGCCGCCGGACAGGTTTGGATCGTGAGCGGCGGCAGCGGATCGCTTTCGGTCAACGGCGAACACCGCGAGATCGAGGGCGCCGGCGCCCATCTGCTTCTTGACCACGGGACTCACAGCGAAGGCGTGCTCGAGCTTAAGCCGGACGACGGGCTAGAGATTCACGCAACCTGCTTCATCCCTGGCCTCGCGACCTAGCGGGCCTATTCGAAGCCGTCGCTTGGGCGCCGACCCACATCCTGCGCGATCACGAGCTGCTCCGGCGGGCCGGACTCACCGATCAGAATTCCGCGACCCGGCCTGTAAGGGCTGACGAGGTCGGTGCTGTTGATTCGTGGTTCGTCGGTCCAGCAGCCGGTGTTGAGGAGCTGCCCGCCGCCCGGTAGCCGCCACTCGAAGGGATCCATCCAGGGCAGCGGACCGGCGCAATGGGTGTGTCCAAAGATCACCCAGCGCGCGTCGATGTCCAGCAGCGAAACAACGCCGCGCATCGCTTCCAGTCCGGCGCGGCGAAGGTCGTCGCTGGAAAGCTTGGGACTTACTGGCCCGAGGCCGGCGAGGTTGATCCCGGCGATGCCAAGCGGCAGCAGCGCAGCCAGCGCCTTTCCACGCAGCGGTGCGCGGCCGTCTCCGGAGAGCAGCGTCCAGGCCTTCGCCGTGGCCGCACCGGTGACCCAGCGGCCACCCGCGGCGCGTCCGTTGGCGATCTGGTTGAGCCACGCGTAGACCGGCGACAGCGCGGCCTCAAAGTCCTCGGCGGTCGCTCCGCCCGGTTCCTCCGGCAGGCGACCGACGACCCTGGCCATGCCGCCGGCGGCGATCCGCTCGAACGTCGGAATCGTGATTAGACGGTCCAGATAGTGGCCGTGGGTGGCCCAGACGTCATCGCGAAGCCACAGTCCCGGATACGCGACCGAGCAGCGGACCCTGTCGCCCAGCCACGCTGCGATCGCCTCGGTCGCAGGAGAGGCATCGGATCCGGTCCGCGTTTCTGTCCCGAGCGGCGGCGGCGTCTGCAGCGCTCCGCGGCGTGCCAGCCAGGGAGCAACCAGCTCCGAATCGTGGTTGCCGCTGACGATCACGACCTCGGCGTCGCGGGGCAGCGCCTTCCCGATTGCCTCAAGGATCGGCTTTGCAGCGGCAAGCGCGTCGCGCAGCGGACCGTGACGGAGCTCGAGCAGATCGCCGAGCAGCACAAGGCGGTCCACCTCTCCAAGCGCTTCACAAAGCGCCGCCAGCGGTTCCGGGCGGCGGAGGATGTCAACCGGGCGGCGCGAGCCGATGTGGGTGTCCGAGATTACGAGCGTCTTCATCGCCGGGCAGGGTAGCCTGACGGGCTATGAGCAAGACGCAACTTGATGGAATTCTGGTCGCCGACTTCAGCCGAGTGCTCGCCGGTCCGCTATGCACGCAGACGCTTGCCGACCTCGGAGCCGACGTCGTGAAGGTTGAACGGGTCGAGGGCGGCGACGACACGCGCCAGTGGGGTCCCCCGTTTGTGGATGAGGGGTCGACGTACTTCTTGGGCCTCAACAGGGGCAAGAGGTCGATCACTCTGGACCTGCGCGAGGAGTCCGACAACCGGCTCGCGTTTGAGCTCTGCCGCCGGGCCGACGTGATCGTCGAGTCGTTCCGCCCCGGGGCAATGGCCCGGCTGGGGCTTGGCTGGGAGCAGGTCAGCGAAGCCAACCCGCGGGCGGTCTACACCTCCATAAGCGCCTTCGGATCAGGCGAGGAGGCAAGCAAGCTGCCCGGCTACGAGCTGCTCGTCCAGGCGATGTCGGGCTACATGTCGATCACCGGCGAGCCGGACGGTCCAGCCGTCCGTCCGGGGACCGCGATGATCGACATGACGACGGGGCTCTATTCAGCGATTGGAATCCTTGCCGCGCTTCAGGAGCGCGAGCGAAGCGGACTCGGGCAGCATCTTGAGGTGTCGCTGCTGGACAGCGGTCTCCACGCGCTTCTCAACCTCGGAGCGGGCTTCCTCAACACAGGGGACCTGCCGACGAGAGCCGGAAACGCCCACCCCTCGATCGTCCCCTACCAAACCTTTGCAACCGCGGATGGGGATTTGGCCCTAGCGGTCGGCAACGACGCGATCTTCGCCCGCTGCTGCAAGGCGCTTGGCCGACCGGAGTTGATTGAAGATGAGCGCTTCGAGACCAATGCCAAGCGCGTCGAGAACCGCGAAGCTCTTCTCAGCGAGATGGACTCGGCCTTCGCAACCGCAACGGCGGCGGAGTGGACGGTCCGAATGACCGAGGCGGGAGTGCCGGCCGGGCCGGTCAACCGAATCGACCAGGCCTACGCGCTGGCCGAGCGGCTGGAGCTGGATCCGGTTGTCGAATTGGACGGAGTAAGAAGCGCGCGTTCGCCGATGCGCTTCAGCCGCACTCCGGTTGAGCCTTCGAGGCGTCCGCCGCGCCTTGGCGAGCACAATGACGAGCTGCGCGCCTGGCTGAGCGACAGTTAGGAGTCGCTAGCGGCGATCGCTTCGCGGATCGTCTTCGGCAGCATGAAGCGGACGTCCTCTTCGACCACCTCAAACTCTTCGACGTCGGCCGTTCCGCGATCTCGGAACGAGTCGACCAGCCGCTGCACGAGTTCTTCGGGGGCGCTGGCTCCCGAGGTGATGCCGAGCGTCTCGACACCGTCGAGCCATTCGTCCAGCACCTGCGATTCATTATCGATCAGGTACGACCGGGCGCCGTGTTCGCGCGCGACCTCGACTAGGCGGTTGGAGTTGGACGAGTTGCTTGAGCCGATGACAAGCACGAGCTCGCAGAGAGGCGCGAGCTGCTTAACCGCGGCCTGACGGTTGGTCGTCGCGTAACAGATGTCATCGGTGCGCGGGCTGATAATTGATGGGAAGCGCTCGCGCAGCCGCAGAATGATGACACCAGTCTCATCGACGGAGAGCGTGGTCTGCGAGATAAAGGCCAGCTTCTCCGGATCGTCCACTTCGAGCGAATCGACGTCGGCGACGGTCTCAACCAGAATGATCGAGTCCGGCGCCTCACCCATCGTGCCCTCGACCTCCTCATGGCCGTCGTGACCAATCAGGATGATCGTGTACCCCTCCTCGGCAAACTTGACCGCCTCGCGGTGAACCTTTGTTACCAGCGGGCATGTTGCGTCGATTGTCTGAAGCTTGCGCTCGGCGGCCTCCGCATGTACCGAGGGAGCGACTCCGTGTGCGGAGAAGACCGTCACCGCGCCTTCGGGAATCGAGTCGTTCAGCTCGTCGACGAAGATTGCTCCGCGGCCGCGGAGCTGCTCGACGACGTGCTTGTTGTGGACGATTTCCTTGCGCACGTAGACGGGAGCGCCGTGCGTCTCAAGCGCACGCTCGACCGACTGGACCGCGCGGTCCACTCCGGCGCAATATCCGCGAGGGGCGGCGAGCAGGATCTTCTTCGGTGCATTCATTGAGCGCCATTGTACGAGTAGCCAACAACAGCCGGGCCCGGGAGCCAAGGCCACCCGTTGACGGCGAAATAGATCAGCACGCCGGCGATGATGAACTGGGCGACAAGCACGATCACGAGCAGCCGCACACCCAGCACTTTGGCCGGCGGTTTTTCCTCTGTTGTTTCGTCTCTCGTCATCGCTTGAACCGGCCTCCGTTCGTGTACGAATAATTCCAACCGTGCACCGTGTGTCGCCGGTAGAGTCAGAGTATGGCTCAGGAACATTTCGACCGGCTGACGGCGCTCGACGCCTCTTTTCTCGAGCAGGAGGGCCCGACCTCGCACATGCATGTAGGCGGGGTTGCGACGTTCGAAAACCCGCCGCCCGACTTTGACGAGTTCCTCGACACAATCCGCGGGCGGCTCCACCTCGTTCCGCGCTACCGCCAGAAGCTGTCCTACCCGCCGCTCAACAGTGGCCGGCCTGTGTGGATCGACGACCCGAGCTTCAACATCGAATACCACGTGCGCAGAACCGCGCTGCCGCCTCCGGGAAGCGAAGAGCAACTGCTGCTGCTGACGTCGCGAATCTTCTCGCAGCAGCTCGATCGCGCCAAGCCGCTTTGGGAGATGTGGATCATTGAAGGGCTGGAGAACGACCGCTGGGCGCTGATCAACAAGACGCACCACGCGATGATTGACGGCGTTTCGGGAGTAGATCTGGCGACCGTGATCTTTGACCTATCGCGAGAAGGGACCGAGCTTGAGCACCCGCCGGAGCCGTGGATCCCGCACACCGAGCCCGGCGACGCGGATCTAGTTGCCTCGGGAGTACTTGGCGCGGCGCGAACGGCGATCGATGCTGTCAAGCGAACCGCGCGGATTGTCTCCAGCCCGGCAGCGGTCTTTGACGAAGTACGCGACGGGATCGAAGGAGTTGGCGAGGTCGCTTGGGCAGGCCTCAACGCCGCCCCCGACACTCCGCTCAATGTCGAGATCGGCCCCCACAGACGCTTCCGCGTGGTTGAGGCCGACCTCGAGGACTTCAAGCAGATCAAGAACGCGCTAGGTGGAACCGTCAACGACGCCGTCCTCACGGTCGTCAGCGGCGCGCTGCGCACTTGGCTCGAATCCCGAGGCGTTCGCACCGAGGGGCTGGAGCTGCGCGCATTGGTACCGGTCTCAATCAGGCCGAAGGATGCCCACGGCGAGTTCGGCAACCAGATCGCCGCGATGCGCGGGCCGCTGCCGGTCTACATCGACGAACCGGAGGCCCGCCTGGCGATGGTGCGCCGTTCGATGGACGGATTGAAGGAGTCGAAGCAGGCAGTTGGAGCAGAGGTTCTAAGCGGCGTACAGAACTTTGCGCCCCCGACAATCCTGGCTCAGGCATCCCGCCTCAACTTCTCAACGCGACTCTTCAACCTGATCGTCACCAACGTCCCCGGGCCACAGTTCCCTCTCTACGTCGGCGGTTCGAAACTGCTCTCCATCGCGCCGGTTGCGTTTCTGCCAAAGAAGCACGCCTTGGCAATCGCAATCATGAGCTACAACGGCAGCCTCAACTTCGGCCTGCTGGGCGACTACGACGCTATGGACGACCTTGACCTGATCGCCGACGCCCTGAGGACGTCGATCGACGAGCTCTTGGAACTCTCTTCGCAGTCTGCCAGCGCTCAGTAGCCGAGCGCGAACTTCGCGTCTTCGCTCATCATCTCCGGGCCCCACGGAGGCGTGAAGATCATGGCGGATTCGACCGCTTCGACTCCGTCGAGCGCCGAGACGAACTCCTCGATCTGCTCGGCAACCATTGGACCGATCGGGCAGGCGGGTGTGGTCAGCGTGTAGGTGACGTGGACCTTCGGGCCCTCGACCTCGATCCCGTAGATCAGTCCGAGCTCGACAAAGTCGAGGCCGAGCTCAGGGTCGATCACGTTTGTCAGGGCTGTTTCAACTTCGTCAACGGTGGCCATGGCCGCGATTGTAGCCCGCGGCGGCCTCTACAATGAAGTAGGCAAATGGTTCTGCTCGTTCTACTTCTGATCATCGTCCCAATCGTCGAATTGGCGATCATCATTCAGGTTGGGTCGATGATCGGCGTGTGGTGGACGATCGGGCTGCTGATCGCCGACTCGCTGTTCGGAGCCTGGCTGCTGATGCGCGAAGGCTCGCGCTCCTGGCTGAGATTCAAATCGGCGATCGGGAACGGCAAGGTCCCCGCCAAGGAGACGGCCGACGGTGGGCTCGTGATCTCGGGCGGGGCGCTGCTGATAACGCCGGGCTTTCTCACCGACATCGTCGGCCTGCTCTTTCTCTTTGAGCCGACGCGCGCGGTTATCCGCAGGATCACCTTGTCGCGCGCCATTAAGTACGCAGCTGCCAGCGCCGGCGGCCCTGCCGGCTGGACTCTGCGCGGAGCGGTCTTCGGCTCGCGGGCGGCAAA
>WLNX01000032.1 GCA_009699565.1 Actinomycetota bacterium
GCCGGTCCGCACGCAGGTGAGCGCCCGAGGGCGCTGGCACGGCCTGCAGCAGTTCCTGATCGCCGAGCAGGGCCAAGGCCCGGTTGACGGGGTCCGCCTCGAGGGGATCGAAGAGGCGCGACCGACCGAAGCCGTCCTCAAGGCAATCGAGGGCGCGGCCGCGATCATGATCGGACCGTCAAACCCCGTTATCTCGATCGGCCCGATCCTGGCCGTCCCCGGACTTCGCGAAGCGCTGCTGGCGTCTACGGCGCCGGTGCTCGCCGTCTCTCCGATCGTCGGCGGCGAGGTGCTCAAGGGCCCGACTGAGGCGATGATGGAAGCCGCCGGCGCTCCGGTCAACGCGGCCGGGATCGCTCAGCTCTATGAGGGCCTCATCGGCGGCCTTGTCACCGACGAGGACTGCGCAATTGAAGGCATCGAAGTGACGACCGCACCAACGCTGATGGACAGCTCCCAGAGACGCCGCGATCTGGCCCGCACCGCACTGAGTGCCGCCGACGCGCTATCTCTCTGAGTATGAGCCTCGTCGCCGTCCTGCCGGTAAAGCGTTTTGCCAAAGCCAAAGCGCGCCTCGCCGACGACGGCCTCTCCCCCGGCCAGCGCCTGGCGATCGCGACCGGAATGCTCAGCGATGTGCTGGCTGCGCTGCGTCGCTGCGAACTGGTTGACGACATCGTCGTCGTCACAAGCGAGCCGGGCGCTGAGGCGCTTGCCCGCGGCGCCGGCGCTCAGGTGATCGCCGATCAACCGCAGGACGGGCACAGCGAAGCCGCCAAGCGCGGGATCGACTGGGCGGTGGAGGATGGCGCCTTCCACACCCTGCTGATCGCAGGCGACGTGCCCGCGATCGACCCGGGCGAGCTCGATCTGATGATCGAATCGCTCGCCGACGACAACGAGCTGGTGATCATTCCCGACCGCCACGGCAGCGGCACCAATGCCCTATTCCTAACCCCTGCCGACGCGATCACCCCGTCGTTCGGCGAGGGCAGCCTCGAGCGCCACCGCCAGATCGCCGAGGCGGAGGGCGTGACCGTCCGCGTGGTCGAGAGCGGAGCGCTGGGCCTTGACGTTGACACCAGCGAAGACCTTGACGCGCTCCAGGCCGCACTGGAGCAGCGCGACAACAGCGTTGCGCCCTACACGCGCGCCGTGATCGGGCGGCTCGGTCCACGTTGAGCCGGATCGAGCTGATCGCTCTCGAGGGGCTGCCCGAGATTGAGCAGGGAGACGACCTGGCGGCGCTGCTGGCCGATGCAGCAGGCGGCGAGCTCGGCGCCGAAGACCTGCTGGTCGTGGCCCACAAGGTCGTTTCAAAGGCCGAAGGCTCGGTCGTGGACTTGGCCGATGTTGAACCCTCGGAGAGGGCGATCGAGATCGCCGCGAGGCAGCAGCGGGACCCTCGCCAGGTTGAGGTGATTCTTGGCCAGAGCGCAGAGCTTCTGCGCGAACGCGGGCAGCTCCTGATCTGCCGCACCCATCACGGGCTGATCTGCGCGAACGCCGGCGTCGACGCCTCAAACGCCGGACTTGACGGTCGGCTCGTGCTGCTGCCCCGTGACCCGGATGCCAGTGCCCGCGAGCTGCGCGCCGCGCTGCCGGGCAACCCTGCCGTGCTGATCAGCGACTCGTTCGGCCGCGCGTGGCGGCTCGGTCAGGTAGATGCGGCGATCGGACTGGCCGGCTTCACTGCGCTCGACGACTGGCGCGGCAGGAGCGACAACGAGGGGCGCCCGCTCAGCGCCACGCTGCTGGCCGTCGCCGATCAGGCCGCGGCGGCTGCCGACCTAGTCCGCACCAAGAACGGCTCCACCCCGGCGGTGATCGTGCGCGGACTCGGCCGCTTCATCAGCGCCGACGACGGCCCCGGCGCCGCGGCGCTGCAACGGCCCGCCAACGAAGACCTCTTCCTTTAGCCGCCGAGCGCGTCGACGCGCCAGCGGCGCGCGCCGCCTGGCGTCTGCACTTCAACTTCGTCGCCGGGCGCCACTCCAAGCAGCGCCTGCGCGACGGGAGATTCGCTGGAGACTTTGCCCTCGGCGGGACTTGCCTCGGTCGGGCCAACGATCGTCAGGCTCTGCTGCCTGCCGCTCTCAAGGTCGGTGACCGTCACCGGCATGCCAAAGGCGACCACCGTTGCGTCGCCGTCGGCCTCGACGACCACGGCGCTGCGCAGACGCTCGCGCAGCCGCAGGATCTTCGTCTCCATGTGCGACTGATCGTCCTTGGCGATGTGGTACTCGGCGTTCTCCTTGAGATCGCCCTCCTCGCGCGCGGCCTGGATCCGCTTCGAAAGAGCTGCCCGCTTGGGGCCCTCAAGCTCGGCGATCTCGGCCTCGAGCGCGGCAAGTCCTTCCGGCGTGATCGCCTGCTGGTCCCCGCCCAGTCCGGTCATACCGTCATCTCCTCGGTTGCCTGCGTCAGTGGGTATTCGGTCTTCACCGAATAGAGCGTGTCACGCTCACAGGCCGGACGGCAAGCGCGATGTGCCGCAGCGATCAGATCTTCCGGTTCAAGGCGCACGCCGTGGTAGCTGCCCGCAAGGCGGCTGATGTTCTCCTCCATCAGCGTTCCGCCAAGATCGTTCACTCCCCAGCGCAGCGCTTCGGTCGCGGCGTCGAGCCCCATCTTGACCCAGCTTGCCTGCAGGTTGGTGATGCTGCGTCCCAGCGCCAGACGGAAGACCGCAGTGTGCTTGAGGTTCTCCTCGCGTGAGATCTCCTCGATCCCGTGGGTCCTCCCGAGCAGCGTGTGGAAGGGGATGAACGAGAGCGGGACAAACTCGGTGATCCCTCCAGTGCGCTCCTGCAGCTCGCGGATCACGCGCATGTGCTCGGCCAGCTCCCACGGCTCCTCGATGTGCCCGAACATCACCGTGCTGGTCGAACGCAGCCCGGCTGCGTGGCTGGCTTCGATGATCTCAACCCAGCGGTCAACGGGAAGCTTGTTAGGGCTGATCCGCTGGCGCACGCCGTCGTCTAGCACCTCGGCCGCCGTCCCGGGCGTGGATCCCAGCCCCGCATCTGCGAGCTGCGCGAACACCTCGGAGGCGGGCAGCCCGGAAATGTCGCACATGTGGGCGATCTCCATCGGGCTGTAGGCGTGGAGATGAAGCTGCGGCGCCGTCTGCTTGGCGAGGCGCAGCCAGCCGAGGTAGTCGTCCAGACCCCAGTCGGGATGGATGCCCGACTGGATGCAGAGCTCGCTGGCGCCGAACTCGACCGCCTCTCCGATCCGCCGCACAAACTCCTCCTGCTGGAGCGTGTAGGCCTCGGGCGAGCGGCGGCTCTGACCAAAGCCGCAGAACGCGCAGCCGACGGTGCAGACATTCGAGATGTTGATGTTGCGGTTGACGACGAAGCTGACCTGCTCGCCGGCCAGCTCTGCCCTCAGCTCGTCGGCGGCGGCGCGAATCTCTTCGATCGCCTCCGGGCGGGTCTCGGCAAAGAGCGCGGTCATCTGCTCCGCGCTGAGCGGCTCGCCTGCGCGGCCGAGCTCGATCGCGGGCCCAACAAGCTCCGAGCGGATCGCAAACGGCGGTTCGCTGCGGCCCGAGCCGCGGCGCGGAATGAAGCTCCAGTACTTCGCAAGGATCGTGTCCATCACGGCCGGCTCAATCCAGTCCGCGTCGATGTAGCGCCCGTAGACGCAGAGCCGCTCGGTCAGCGCAATGCCGTCCTCAAGCAGCCTCGCGCGGGCCTGGTGGGGCGACGGGAACGGCTGCTCCGGCGAGATGTGGTCGCCGTTGGCGGACAGTCCGCCAAGGTCGGTCGCGCCGGCTGCCACCAGCCGCGGCCAGTGCTCGGAAAGGTTTGGCGGGACCTGCACTCCAACCGTCGGCATCTTCTCGCGTGCATAGACGACTAGCTCCTCGAGCTCTTCGATCGACACGCCGGTCGCCCAGTCCGGTAGCTCGGCTCCGCTCGGCTCTCCGACTCCGGTCTCCCAGAATCGGGTCGCGGTCACGTCGGCCAGCTCGCCGACGTCCTCGCCGTAGTAGGAGTCGTGCGGGACGAAGTTCTGGATGATCACTTCCTGGATGTGACCGTGGCGCGAGTTGATCTCGGCGAGCAGGTCAAGCGCCTCAAAGCGATCCGAGTGGCTCTCGCCGATGCCAACGAGAATGCCGCTGGTAAACGGAATCCTCAGCTCTCCTGCGGCCTCGATCAGCTCAACCCGCCTTGCCGGCTGCTTGGTCGGCGATCCCTGGTGTGCGACAAGGTCTTCGCGCGTCGATTCCAGCATCAGCCCCTGAGAGGCGGTGACTGCGCGCAGCCGCAATAGGTCTTCGCGCGGCACGACACCGATGTTGGTGTGCGGAAGCAGCCCCCGTTCCAGCGCGCGCTCGCAGGCCCAGACAACGTACGAGGTGAAGTCGTCGTGGCCGAGCCGTTTCAGCTCGGCGGCGACCTCGTCGTTGTATTCGGGCCGTTCGCCGGTGAGGATCAGCAGCTCTTTGGCGTTGCGCCGAACCGCCTGCTCGATGAAGCGGTCGACCTCGTCGGGCGTGTGCAGGTGGGGCTGGTGCGTCTTGAATGCGCAGTACTTGCAGTAGCACTGGCAGCTGCGCGACAGCGACAGCGTGAAGTTGCGCGAATAGGTGACACGGCGACGCATTGAACTTGCCAGTCTATGCCCCGCAGCAGCGCCCGGGCGCCCGGCAGCGGGCTATCCGGCAAGCAGCCGTTCGGCGAGCTGCGGCCCTTCGCGGTTCATCCGCGAGCGCGGGACGACGAGGTCGAAGCCAGCGGAGAGCGCGGCCTCCCTCACATGCGGCTCAACGTGGCTGAAGAAGCCGAGCGTCTTCAGCTGGCCCGTCTCCCCCGCCGCGACCATCGAAGCGACGAGCTCGCTGCCGCCAAGGTCGGCGTCGGTCAGGTCGACGACGAGCAGGTCGCTCTCGGCCGCCGCAGCACGTGCGGCCTGCGGATCGCCGATCAGCTGGCACTCGAAACCGGCTGCACCGAACGAGGACTGCACCTTCGACCCAAACAGCAGGTCGGGAACCAGCGCGACGACCTTCGCCATCGCTACTGGTTGTGAACGCGGCGGAACTCTTCGCGCACGCTCTCCGGCCGACCCCATGAGTCGAACACCGGTGCGCGTCCGCTGCGGACACTGCGAACCACGATCTCGCCTTCGATGCCGGCCTCGTCAAGGAACAGCAGCGAGCGGTGGACGGCCTGCGGCGACGCGGCGTGACCAAAGCGGTGGGCGCAGAGCAGCTTCCAGTGCCAGTCGTTATGCGAGTAAGGCTGGGCGTTGCAGACCACAAGGAAGGTTGCCGCTTCGACGTAGCGGGACTCGTCGAGGATCCGCAGATCGATGTCGAGGTCCGACCAATCGTCGGGCAGCGAGTCGACCACATCTTGAAAGTTTGCAGCGAGTGCCATCAGGCGATCAGGTTACCGGGACGCGGCGGCGGCGCGCTAGCCGCCAACGACCTGAACGATCAGGAGCAGGTTCAGCGCGACGATCAGCGCCGCCACCAGCGAGGCGGCGACGGTGGTGACGCGGCGGTTGACGAGCACGCCCATCACGTCGGCGCGGCGTGTCAGCAGCACCAGCGGCACGAGCGCAAACGGGATCCCGAACGACAGCACGACCTGACTGATCACCAGCGCGTCGGTCGGGTTGACGCCGATCGCCAGCACCACCAGCGCCGGCGCCATCGTGATCGACCGCCGCAGCGCCAGCGGGATCGTCCGCCCGATGAATCCCTGCATCACGACCTGCCCCGCGTAGGTGCCAACGCTTGAGCTGGCGAAGCCGGAGGCCAGCAGCGCAAGCGCAAAGGCCAGCGCCGCGTCGCCGCCGACGAGGCTGTCGAAGCCGGCGTAGGCGCCCTCGATCGTCGAGGTGTCGGCCAGCCCGCTGCCGAAGAAGAGCGAGGCGGCGACCACCAGCATCAGCAGGTTCACGATTCCGGCCAGCCCCATCGCGAAGGTCACGTCGATTCGCTGGAAGCGCAGGAGCTGGCGACGTTCGTCGTCGTCGCGCGGCGTGATCCGCCCCTGCGTCAGCGCCGAGTGGAGGTAGATCACATGCGGCATCACCGTCGCGCCGAGGATCGCCGTGGCCAGCAGCACGCTCTCTCCACCGTCGAACGACGGCACCAGCCCTTCGGCCGCGGCGCCTGCATCGAATCCGATCTTCAGCGCGTTGTAGAGGAAGCCGAGCAGGATGATCAGCAGGAAGAAGGCGATCGCCACCTCGAAGCGGCGGTAGCCGCGGCGCTGGAGCGACAGCACCACGAATGACGCGACCGCGGTGATCAGGCCGGCCGCGAACAGCGGCACGCCGAAGAGCAGGTTCAGCGCCAGCGCGGCGCCGACGAACTCGGCAAGGTCGGTCGCCATTGCGACGACCTCGGCCTGCAGCCAGAGGCCGCGGACAATCGGGGGGCGGAAGTGCTCGCGGCACAGCTCCGGCAGGTTGCGGCCGGTTGCGATCCCGATCTTCGCCGAGAGGTTCTGAATCAGCATCGCCATCAGATTTGCGCTCACCAGCACCCAAACCAGCAGGTAGCCGTATTGCGAGCCGGCACCGATATTGGTGGCGAAGTTGCCTGGATCGATGTAGGCAATGCAGGCCACAAAGGCCGGTCCCAGCATCGCCAGCACGGTCCGCATCCTGCCGCGCCCGCGCAGCCGCTCAAGGTCGCTGAGCGGTTCGATCATCGCCGTTTCGGCGTCGAGCCCGCGTGGAAGCGGCTCCTCCGCGGTCTGCTCGCGGAGCGGTGCGCTCATCGCTCGACCTCGACCCGCATCGCGCGCGCCAAGGCGACGCCAAGCGGATGCTGCTGACCGGCGAAAGCCACGATCAGCGGCCCTTCGAACGGCTCCCTGCTGACCAGCTGCAGCTGCTCCCCGGGCGCCAGCCCCAGGCCGCTCAGATAGCGCAGCATCTCCGGGTCCGAGTCGGATACGCGCACGAACCTTCCTCGCTCACCGGGAGCGAGGTCGTCAAGCGGCACGCCGTTTCCTTCGTCAACGCGCAGATCGGCGGACGGGATCGGGTCGCCATGCGGGTCATGGGTGGGGTCGCCGAGCCGCTCGGCGATCAGCGCCTCGAACTCCTCGGAGATGTGGTGCTCCAGCACCTCGGCTTCATCGTGGACCCGATCCCACGGCACGCCCAGGTCGGCCAGCAGCAGCTCAAGCAGCCGGTGGTGGCGGATCACTTCCAGCGCAACGGCGCGGCCTGCCGCGGTCAGCTCAACGCCCTTGTAGGGCTCGTGTTCGGCAAGGCCGATCTCGCCAAGCTTGCGAACCATGCCGGAGGCCGATGCCGGGCTCACCCCGAGCCGCTCGGCCAGCGCGGTCGTGGTGACCGGGCCGTTCGTATGCCGCTGGAGGGCGTAGATCGCCTTCGCGTAATCCTCGACTGCAGCGCTGTGCCGTTCGGCCGTCCTCTCCATCCGGGAGATTATGGCACGCCTAACTTTTGTTTTCCAGCTAGATAACTCTTTCGCACCCGATCCTCCCGTCACTATCCTCCGGGCCAGTGCCAACCGAGCTGCCCACAGATCAGGAGATTGCCGCCCTTCGCAGCGGCGCCGCGATCGTTGACCGCTCCGAGCGAGGCCGGCTCGCGCTAACCGGCCCCGACGCGCCCGCGGCCCTCAACGCGGTTGTCAGCAACGAGATCGAAGCCCTTGAGCCCGGACACGGCTGCTTTGCCGCCTGCTGCAGCTCAAAGGGGCGGATGTTCGGAGACCTGCGCGTTCTGCGCACTGAGGAAGAACTGCTGATCGATACCGAGCGCTGCTCGCTTCAGGCGATCTTTGACGCCGTGCGCCACGCGCTCGTCGGCTACGAAGCGGAGCTCCACAAGCGCACGCTGGAGAGCTGCCAGCTCTCGCTGCTCGGGCCACTCTCGCGAGAGATTGTCGGCGCCGGGTCGCTGGGGCCCGAGGAGTACGACAACTGCGGCGCGGAGATCGCCGGCCATCAGGTGCTGCTCGTGGCCACCGACCTCGGAGTGGACGTGGTTGCCGATGCCGACGCCGCCGACGCCGTGAAGGCAGCGCTGGTCGCAGCCGGCGCGACAGAGGCCGGAGAGCCGCTCGCCGAACTGGCGCGGATCGAAAGCGGGCGCCCGCGCTTTGGCGTCGACCTCGACGAAAGCGTGATCCCCCAAGAAGGCGGACTCAACGAGCGCGCCGTCAGCTTCACGAAAGGTTGCTACGTCGGCCAGGAGACAATCGCCCGGCTCCACTACCGCGGCCGGCCCAACCGTCGGCTCCGCTCGCTGAAGCTCTCGGGCGAGGCCGAGGCTGGCGCCTCGCTGAGCAACGGCGAGCGCGAGGTCGGGACCCTGACAAGCGTTGCGATCTCTCCCGAACTCGGCCCGGTCGGCCTGGCGCTGGTTCGCCGGGAAGCGGAGGACGGAGAGCTGCTGAAGGTGGGCGACGGGCCGCTGACGGCAGAGGTATTGGCCGAAATTGGTGACTAATTGACCGCTCCGGGGAAACCCCTCCGAAGGTCGGGGTACAGTCGTCCGATCACGAGGAGGAGGATGACGCCGTGCCGATGACAGCTCCAGATTCGAAGACCACAGTCGACCCGCGAGTTCAAGCCGCGTGGGAGAACTACCGGGACGACCTTGTCGATCTCGCGGGCAGCGAATACACGAGGGCCGAGGCGCAGGCGTGGGAACGCCTTCAGGCCGAGCTCTTCACGCTGACCGACGAGGTCGCTGACGAGCACTCCAGCATCGGCCTCTAAGGCTCGGTTACAGTTCAACCGGCGCGCAGCGCGAACAGCGCAGCGCCCTGAATCCATGCTGAAGCCAACCCGCATCGCAACCCTCGGCCTGATCTCGCTGCTGGCGCTGGCTGCGGCAGGCTGCGGCAGCCAAGAGCGCACAGCCAACCAGCTGCGCCCGCCGATGCCGATTCAGCTGAACGCGTCGCTGACGCCAAAGAAGATTTCGCTCTCCCCCAACCAGATTGGCGGCGGGCCGGTGGTGCTCCTGATCGCAAACCTCACCGGCATCGATCAGGACGTCACATTCAGCGCCAACACCCCTTCCGCCGGAGCCGACTCGCAGCTCGACAGCCAGACCGTCAAAATCGCGGCGAACGACACCGCCTCGATGAAGGCCAACTTGTCCGACGGCAGCTACACGGTCGCGGTTGACGGCGACACGATTCCGCCGGCGATCCTTTCGGTCAGCGGCGAGCGCCCAAGCTCGCAAAATGACCTAATGCTTCCGTAGCCGACCGGTCCTCGGGATCCGGTGGATGTTCGCGCCGACGAACCAGCAGAGGTAGCCGGGCCAAAGGACGCCTGACAGCAGCACGACCGGGATCGAGAGGATGAAAGCGGCGGCAACCGAGCCTCCGTCAATCCGCCTCTCCGCCTGCTCGGCGCGGCTCGGCATCTGGCGATATAGATGGGCGCGACTCGCATGCTCGCCCAGCACGAAGGAGACCAGGATCGAGATTGCGATCGCTCCCGCGTAGAGAGCAAACGCGGCCGGGTTGGTGAAGTCACCCAAGACCTGGGTTGGGTAAGGAATGAAAGCGATTGTCGCCAGATAGGCAAGGTTGAAGACCTGAAAGCGGCCGTCAACGGCCTTCAGCGTCCCGCAGAACCTGTGATGGCGAATCCAGAAGCCGCCGATCACCGCGAAACTGATCAGATAGGAAGTGAGCTCATAGCCTCGATCCTTCAGCGAAGTCCACAGCTCGGCGCTGGAGGCGCTGTGGGGAATCTCCGGGACGCCGATGCTAAGCACCAGCAGCGTCAGCGCGAAGGCGAAGATTCCGTCGCTGAGCGAGATCGTTCGGTCCAGGTCGTAGGCGGTTGATCGCCTCTGGTTGTGTTCTTGCTCGGTCTCCATCGCCGCCAAGTATCGGCCCCGCTCCGGACCACTGCCCGCGGGAAGTCCCAAACGCCGCGCAGACCGTAATATGGCTGACATGTCCGTTGACCTCTCAGCAATCACAACCGTAAGCACCGAGCCCGGCGAGCTGCCGGAGAAGATGACCGCCTGGGTCATTCGCGAAGAGCGCGAAGGCCAGCCGATCGACGCCTTCCAGCTAGAGGAGGTAGATACACCCGAACCGGCGGCCTTCGAAGTGATCGTCCGCGTGATGGCTGCGGGCGTCAACTTCAACAACGTCTGGGCTGCCCTCGGCAAGCCTGTATCGGTCTTCCGCAGCGGCGATCACCCGGAGTTCGGCCACCACATCGGCGGCTCCGACGCATCCGGCGTCGTCTGGAAGGTCGGCCCGGGAGTAACCCGCTGGCAGCCCGGCGATGAAGTCGTCGTCCACTGCAACCAGGCCTCCTATGAGGACGTCGAGGTTCACGGGCTTGACCCGATGGCAGCTCCGTCGCAGAAGATCTGGGGCTACGAGACGACCTGGGGCTCGTTCGCCCAGTTCACGAAGGTCCAAGCGCAGCAGCTGCTGCCCAAGCCGGCCGCGCTCTCGTGGGAAGAGGCCGCCAGCTATGGACTCACATACTTCACCGCCTACCGCATGCTGCTGGACCGCGCCAAGCTGCAGTCCGGCCACCGCGTGCTGATCTGGGGCGCCGCCGGCGGCCTCGGCGTGTTCGCAACGCAGCTGGTCAAGGCGGCCGGCGGGCAGAGCGTCGGCGTCGTCTCTTCGGACGACAAGGGCGAGCTGATCAAGCAGCTCGGCGCCACCGACTACATCGACCGGCGCGAGTTCGCCGGAATGATGCGGACCGGCGACGAGACTCCTGAGGAAGAGAAGGAGCGCTTCGCAGTAAGCCGCGCCTTCGCCAAGCGCGTCAAGGAGATCCTCGGCGACGCTCCCGACATCGTCTTTGAGCACGTCGGCATGGCGACCTTCCCCACCTCGGTCTACACCGTCAAGCCTTTCGGCAAGGTAGTCATCTGCGGCGCCACCTCCGGCTACACGCTCGACTTCGACGTCCGTTACCTGTGGATGCGCCAGAAGGAGATCATCGGCTCACACTTCGCAAACGCGTGGGAGTGCACCAAGGCCAACCAGCTGATCGACGACGGACTGATCAAGCCAGTCCTCTGGAAGACGATGGGCTTTGAGGACGTCGCCCAGGCGCATCAGCTGATGCACGAGAACAAGCACGCAGGCAAGATTGCCGTTCTCGTCGGGGCTGCAGAGGAGAATCAAGGTCGTAGCGGTGAAACCCCCGCCGAGCCGCCGGCAATTCGAGCAGAGGTAGGTGCCTGATGGCAAGCGTTGTTGACATTCCCTGGTACGCAAACGGCTTCCGGGGCGACCGTCTCGAATCGGCCCTGGCCGACGTCACCCCAACTGCTCTGCGCTACGGCGCAACCGCTTGGGCCGTGCACCGCAGCCGCGACGACCGCTACAAGTTCCTCCAGATCGTCCACTTCGAAGAGAAGCTCGACTTCACGCGCTGGTGGGAGGGGCCCGAGATGGTCGAGTTCCGCGCAATCACCTCCGGCTGGTACCAGGTGCCTGTCTTCTACGCCTGGAACGACCTCGTCGGCGAAGGCCGCATCAACCCGAATCCTCCGGACAACGGCGGCGAAGCTTCAGTTCCGCCGCCAGAGCCGCAGCCGGAGCCTTCGGAAGAGCCTGTCGTTCACGTCTAAAGCGGGACCGAGCTAGCCCTGCTCGAGCGGAGCCATCGTCAGGCCCGCGTCGCGCAGCTGTTCCCAGTACAGCTCGGCCGCTTCCTGGTGGCCGCTCCACACGATCGCTAGCCCGCGGCTGTGGACTTCGTTGGCCAGCGCGTAGCCGCCGTCAAGGGTCACGCCCGGAATCGTCCGTGCCAGCGCAGCTGCGACGCCGTCGAAGGTGTTGTGGTCGTCGTTGCGCACGATCACGCGCCACTGGCCTCCCAGCCCTGAGCCGGGGCCCTGCGTCCGCGGCAATTCAATCGTCTGCGACATCGGAAAAAAGCCTAGC
>WLNX01000033.1 GCA_009699565.1 Actinomycetota bacterium
AAGACCGTCGTCTTCATGGAGGGCAACTACAAGCGCGCGATCGCCGGCTCGACCGACGACCCCTTCCTAAAGCAGTTCGGCGACGGCGTGGTGCAGCTCGCCGAGCGCGCGAAGGCGCTGACCGATGGCGCCTGACGGCGGCAGCCAGGCGCTGCTGGTGGACTGGGGCGGCGTCCTCACGAGCGACGTCTTCGCCGGGTTCCAGATCTTCTGCCGCGACGAGGGAATCGATCCGCTGCGCGTGCGCGACCTCTTCGCCGCCGACCCAGACGGGCGCCAAGCGCTGGTGGAACTGGAGATCGGCGAGATCGACGAGCGCCAGTTTGAGGCGAGGCTGGCGAAGCTGTTGGAACTTGACGAGGACCGGATCCCCGGGCTGGTGGATCGGGTGTTCGATTCAATCGTCGCCGAAGAGGCGATCTTTGAGGCGCTGAGGATCGCCCGCTCAAATGGCATCCGCACGGGCCTGCTGTCGAATTCGTGGGGCATCGAGCGCTACCCGCAGGAGATGCTTACGGAACTCTTCGACGCCGTCGTGATCAGCGGCAACGAGGGAGTGCGCAAGCCCGACGAGGCGATTTACAGGATCGCAATTGAGCGGCTTGAAGTGCCAGCAGAGGAGATCGTCTTTGTTGACGATCTGCCCGGGAACCTCAAGCCGGCTCGCGCGATGGGGATGACGACGGTCCACCACACCAGCGCCGCCGACACGCTCGACCAGCTTGAGCGCCACTTTGCCGTTGCGCTGCGCTAGCTGACGGCGCCGGCGAGGATGCGCTCGCGCATCTCGTCGCTGCGGCCCGACGCAACGGCGCGGGCGGCGCGGGCGTCGGTCAGATCGACGCCCTTCGCACGGGCGAACTCGACCAGCTCCTGACGCTCGTCGGTCTGACTTGCAGTGCGAAGGAAAAGCCAGGCCAACAGGCAGATCGTCAGCACCGAGCCTTCGAGCATCATCAGCCCGCCCGCCATCGCTTGGTCGGAGCCCGCGCCCACACCCCAGTCTGCGCGGCCCGGGTCGTAGACGCGGTAGAAGACCTCGCCGAAGATCAGCACGTTGCCGAGCACCGCGCCGGTGAGGCGGACGGCGATGATGTAGACGAACTGGGCCGCGGTTCCAAACCAGGCCGGCTTGGGCAGCGGGCCAAGCAGCGCCATCCAGATGTTGATGCCGAAGAAGATGAAGCCGGCGTGCTGAACGACGTGGACCAGCTCGTTGCGAACCGCAGCCTCGTGGAAGAAAGTTAAGTGCCAGAGGTAGAGGTTGAGGGCCCAGAGGACGAAGGCGACGACCGGGTTGACGAAGATTTGGAGACGGTGAAAGCCCGGCAGCTGGAGGATCGGCGCAAGCAGCGGCGCGGTAAGCCCGAGCACGATCAGTAGCGTGGCGATGTCGCCCAGCAGCAGGTGCTCGGCCATGTGGACGGAGAAGAGATCGCCGGCAATCGAGCCGATCGGAGAGCCGACGGCGATGACGATCAGGACCAGCCCAGCGAACATGCAGAGCTGACGCCACCCAGGGACGGCGCGGCGCGTGCCGCGCAGAGTCTGGACGCGGCGGGCGTACAGCGCGGCGATGATCACCGCCGGGAAGAGCAGCAGGAATAACAGCACGGTTAATTAGGTTACGCAGCGGAGTCGGCGAGGGACGATCAAAGCCCGGCGAAGGCCGAAGCCTCGGCCGCAACCGCGTCGACAAGACTGTCGCCGGCGGGTACTGCGGGCATCAGTTCGGGGTGCCACTGAACACCAAGAAACCAGCCGAAGCGATCGCTCTCGGCTGCTTCGACGACGCCGTCCTCGGTCCATGCGATCGCTCTGAGTCCCTCGCCAAGCCGGTCGAGCGCCTGGTGGTGAATCGTGTTCACCTCGGCCGAGTCGGCTCCGATTGCGTCGGCCAGCCGGCTCGGCTCGGCGATGCTTATCCGGTGGCGCTCGCTTGCGTGGAGCTCTCCGGCGTCGTGGCCCTCGACCATCGTGATCAGCGTGCCGCCGCAGCTCACGTTGAAGAGCTGCAGTCCGCGGCAGACGCCCAGCACCGGCATCCCCGCCTCCTTGGCGGCCTCCACCAGCGCGAACTCGTGCAAATCCCTGGGCGGGTCGATCCAGCGGTCCTCGCCGGTTGCGCCGGGAAGGTCCAGATCCTGGCCGCCGGAAAGGATCAGGCCGGAGACAGTCGCGAGCTGCGTGGCGGCGAGCTGCGGATCGCAGACCGGAAGCACGATCGGGACGCCTCCGGAGCGAACCACACCTTCGATCATCCCTTTGACGGCAGTGTCTGCCCGGTCCGGTCCGTAGCCGGTGACGACATCACGCGGTACAGGGGTGATTCCGATAAGAGGCGCCGAAAAATCGGGGTTGACAGCCATACCCGGCGAGTGTATTCATTGCATACCGCGATCGCAAAAGTACGCGTTCGAACGGTCCCTTCCGAATATGAGCTTCAGCGAACGCATCCACCACCCGGCGACCACAGGCAGAGGCCTGAAGGTTTACGCGGTCTTCCTGTTCGCCTTCCTCTACCTCCCGCTTGCCGTGATCGCCGTCTTCTCGGTGGTCTCCAACGACATCGCCTCGCTCCCGCTTCAGAGCCTCACCGGGAAGTGGTACGACGAAGCGTTCTCAAACAGCGAGGTTTGGTCTGCGGTGAAGGCCTCGGTGATGGTCGCAATCGGCGCCGTCATCATCGCCGTCACGCTTGGCGTCCCTGGAGCGCTGCTGGTTGACCGCTACTCCTTCCCCGGCAAGGTCGTCTTTCAGAAGTTTGTGCTGCTGCCGCTGATCCTGCCGGGTGTGATCACCGGTGTTGCCTTTCAGACCTTCTTCCAGATGCTTCTCGTTCCGCGGTCGCTGCTTACAGTCACGCTGGCGCACGGAACAGCACTCGTATCAACCGTTCTGACGACCGTTTATGCGCGACTTCTGCGGGTTGACAGGTCGCCGGAGCAGGCCTCGCTGGACCTTGGTGTATCGCCATTTCGGACCTTCCTGCACGTCACGCTGCCGAGTATCCGCACGGCGATCCTCGCCAGCGGGCTGCTGGCCTTCACGCTCTCGTTCGACGAGATCCCGGTGACGATCTTCACGATCGGCCCCGACAACACCTTGCCGATGTACATCTGGTCGGCGCTGCGCACCGGTGCGCAGCTGCCGGAGCTGAATGCGATCGCAACGGTGGTCGTACTTTCCGGCGCAATGCTGGTCGTCGTCTTTGCACTGCTGTCGCGTGAAGACAGCAGGTAAAAGGAAATCAAAAAGGGAGAGAGAGAAAAAATGACAGACATCAATCCGAACGAAGCCGACAGCCGGCTTATCTCAACCCGACGGACTGCGCTCAAGCAGGGCGCCGTCGGTGCGGCCGGAGTATTCGGCGGCTCAAGCCTGCTGGCAGCATGCGGCAGCGACTCGAGCACAACCTCAACTTCGAGCTCGGCCGGCCCTCCGACCAACATCTCGGGCACGATCAACGCGCTCTGCTGGGAGGGCTACACCGATCCGGCATGGACGAAGTCGTTCACGAAGGAGACCGGCGTGAAGGTCAAGTCAACCTTCATCGGTTCGAACGACGAGCTCGTCGCGAAGCTTCGCGGCGCCCCTGATCAGTACGACCTCGTGAGCCCTTCTTCGGACACGACCAACATCCTCATCGACGCCGGTCAGGTCCGCACGATTGACCTCAACCAGGTGCCGAACGCGAAGACCACGATGAAGTTCTTCCAGACGGCACCGGCGGTCAACGTCGACGGCAAGCTCTATGGAGTGCCGGTTGCCTGGGGATTCATTCCGCTGATTTACGATGCCGACAAGATCAAGCCGGCTCCGACATCTTGGAACGACCTCTGGAACAGCGAGTACAAGGACAAGGTGTCGGTCTGGCAGGACATCGCGCTGATCTACACGACGGCGATCCAGCTCGGCTACAAGAACATCTTCACGCTCAACGACAGTCAGCTTGAGGCAATCAAGAAGAAGCTGATCGAGCAGAAGCCGAACATCCGCAAGTACTGGACGACGGCCGGCGAGCTGGCGAACCTGTTTGCCAACAACGAGGTCACGATCGGCATGTCGTTTGGCGGCGTGACGGTTGCCCAGCTCCAAGGGGAGGGACGCAACGTGCAGGAAGTGATCCCGACCGAGGGTGCAACCTCGTGGTTTGACAACTGGATGATTCCGGCAAAGTCGAAGAATCCTGATGCGGCCCTGGCCTACATCAACTACTTCCACAAGCCCGACAACCAGGAGGAATTCGCGAAGGTGACCGGTTACGGCATCACCAACGAGAACGCCTTCGACCTCGTGACCCCCGAGTACTCGAAGGTCTACGAGCTCGACAACCCGGATTTCATCACCTCGCTGGACTACTGGCAGGCAGTACCGCGCCGCCAGAAGTACCTCGACGTCCTGAACGCCGTTGTCGCTGCATGATCAACCCTGAATCAGGCCTGGCCGGGGCGCCCACAGCGGGCGCCCCGGAGGGGCATTCAGCCGCAGTCGAACTCGAGAACGTCACCAAGCGCTACGGCGAAGTGACCGCCGTCGAAGACCTTGACCTGCGCGTCGAGGACGGCCAGTTCCTGACGCTGCTGGGCCCGTCGGGCTGCGGCAAGACGACGACGCTGCGCCTGATCGGCGGCTTCGAAGCGCCGAACCGCGGCATCATCCGCATCGGCGGCGACGACATGTCGTCGAGGCCTGCCTACAAGCGCCCGGTCAACACGGTCTTTCAGCAGTACGCACTCTTCCCCCATCTCAGCGTCAGCCAGAACGTCGGCTACGGCCTCAAGCACGCAGGCGTCAGCCGCAGCGAGACGGCGGAGCGGGTCGGCGAGATGATGTCCCTGATGCAGATCCCCGACGTGGGCGATCGTCGCCCCCGTGAGCTCTCCGGCGGCCAGCAGCAGCGCGTGGCGCTCGCCAGAGCGCTGGTGATGGAGCCGAAGGTGCTGCTGCTCGACGAGCCGCTCGGCGCGCTCGACTACAAGCTGCGCAAGGAGATGCAGTTTGAGCTGAAGCGGATCCACCGCGAAGTTGGGGTGACCTTCATCTACGTCACCCACGATCAAGAAGAAGCAATGACGATGAGCGACCGCATCGTCGTGATGAGCCACGGCCACATCGAGCAGGATGCAAGCCCGGCCGAGATCTTCGACCGCCCGCTGACGGCCTTCGTAGCCGACTTCATCGGCGACACCAACATTGTCCACGGGACCGTCACGCGAATTGAAGGCGGCCACGCAACGGTTGACCTTGGACCGCTCGGCGAGATTGGCGGCTCAACCGACGATCAGCTCGCCAGCGGCGACCGCGTCCGCGTGAGCATCAGGCCGACCGACGTTCACGTCGAGCCAGGAGGCGCCGGCGAGGCCGTCGTTCAGGACTCGGTGCTGGTCGGCGGTCACATCGCGATGAAGATCGCCAGCGGAGACGAGACGGTCGTGGCGCACGTCGCGCGCGGGTCGTCATACGAGCCCGGCGCCAACGTGCACCTGCGCGTCGACTCCGATCGAATCCGCGTCTTCGCCGCAGCCGAGGGCGCATGAGCGACGCGGCAGCACAGGTTGGGCTGCCGCCGGTAACTCCGGAAGAGGACCACAAGGTAGGCAAGGGCAAGGGCCGCGCGTTCCTAGGGATACCTGTGGTCGGCTGGATGCTGATCTTCTTCGGCATCCCCTACTTCCTGCTCTTCCTCCAGAGCCTCTGGGAGCCGACGGCCTTTGGCGTGTCGCACAACTGGAACCTCCAGAACTACAAGCTGGTCTTCTTCGGCGACAGCCTCTCCGGCAACATCTACCTGCCGACGCTGCTGCGCTCGCTGAAGGTAGGCGCGATGGTGACGGTCTTCTCGACGCTGCTGGCTTTCCCGATCGCCTACCTGCTGGCTTTCAAGATCGCCAACTCGCGGACGAGGCTGATGCTCTACGTGCTGGTGATCGTGCCGCTCTGGGCCAGCTACCTGCTGCGCGCCTATGCCTGGAAGGTGATCCTCGGCCAGAACGGACTGCTCGGATCGGTGCTCGACAAGGTTGGGCTCGAAAACACCTTTCTCAACAACCTCCTCTACTCGCAGGCAGCGGTTGTCATCACGATGACGCACATCTTCACCCCCTTCATGATCCTGACGATCTATGCGGTGCTTGAACGGCTCCCGCCAAGCCTGATCGAGGCCTCGAAGGACTTGGGCGTAGGGCGCGTCAAGACCTTCCTGACGCTTGTCGTGCCGCTGTCTCTCCCCGGCGTGATTGCCGGCGCGACCTTCACGATGGGGCTTTCCAGCGGCGACTTCGTCGCGCCCCAGCTCGTCGGCGGCAAGAACGACGTGATGATCGCCAACCAGGTCTACAGCCAGTTCGGGGCGACCAACAACTGGCCTCTCGGATCGGCTATCGCCTTTGTGCTGCTCGGATTCGTCGCCATCCTTGTCGCCATCTCGACGCAGGCAGAGAAGCGAGAGCAGCTGTGAGCGCCGCAGATCGAAGCCCCGCCCAGCCGCTTGAGCTGCGGCTCGACGGCCACCTCAACGAGGACCTCGCAAGCAGCGTCTACCGCGAGCTGCGCGCAGCGATCTGCGACCTGCGACTGCACCCCAACCAGCGCCTGGTCCAGAACGCCCTCGCCGATGAGCTTGGGATCTCGCGAACCCCGGTGCGCGACGCGCTGCTGCGCTTGGCCCAGGAGGGGCTGGTTCGCCCGGCGCCCCAGCGCGGCGGCTACCTCGTAAGCGAGTTCACGGCGCGAGAGATCATTGACATCTACGACGTGCGGCTGGCGCTTGAGCCCGACGCCGCGGCGCAGGCGGCGACCAGGCACGGGGCGGTCGCCATTGCGACGCTTCGCGACATCAATTCGCAGATCGCAGACAGCTCGGCCAAGCGGACGACCTCCACCTACGAACTGAACCGCGACTTCCACTCATTGGTCATCGAACCGAGCGACAACGCCATCATTGGCAGGATGCTGCGGGACCTTTGGTCGATGCCAACCGCACTGCGGATGTACCACGTGCAGATGGTCGATCAGGCTGTGGAGCGCCAGATGGTCGAGGAGCATGACGCGATCGCGTCGGCGCTCGAGGCCAGAGATCCGGACGCCACCCGCGAGGCCGTTGCCCGCCACATCGAGGTGGCCCGCGAGGAAGCCGTCCAGCAGGTAGACCAGGACTGGAACTAGAGCCGTGAACGCAGCCCCCCAAACCCGTTGGACAGTCACATGCCAGTGAATACATTGTGTGCAGAGAGGCCCTCGTGAGTACCGAGGCGCGACGCCCGCAAGTGATCGCCTACGACGCGGGCGGCACGATGACCGACTCCTTCATCGTGGACGGCGACGGCAACTTCGTCGTTGGCAAGGCCCAGACAACCCCCGACAACGAATCGCGTGGACTGATGGAATCAACCGTCGACGCGCTCGGTCAATGGGGCACCGACACGGCAACGGCCTTCCCGTCGATCATCTCCGGCGTCTTCTCTGGAACGGCGATGCTCAACCGGCTGTTGGAGCGCAAGGGCTCACGCGTGGGCTGCCTAGTCAGTGGCGGACTTGAGGATTACCTGCGGCTTGAGCGCGGTTTGCAGACCTGGCTTGGCATGACCTACGCCGACCGCCTCCACGTAACAACCCACTACCACAACGAACCGCTCGTCCCGCGCAAGCGGATGCATGGCATCCGCGGACGGATCGACGTCCAGGGCCGCGAGGCGATCCCGCTTTACGAAGCCGACGTGCGCGCTGCAGTTGCGGCACTGATCGAAGAAGAGGTTGACGGGATCGTGATCTGCCTGCTGCAGAGCTTCATCAACGGCTCTCACGAGCAGCGCACCGCCGAGATCGCGACCGAGATGCTGGCCGAGGCGGGACTGCCGGAACTGCCGCTATTCGTTTCGAGTGAGCTCTATCCGCTTCGAGGCGACTTCCCGCGGCTCAACTCGACGCTGATCGAGGCCTACGCAGCCGAGCCGTCGCGCCACCAGTTCCGCCGCCTTCAGGACGCCGTCGCCGACGCGGGCGCAGGCTTTGACCTGCGGATCATGGCCGCTCACGGCGGCACGATCGCGATCGATTCGCGCGAACTCGCACGCACGCTCGTCTCCGGCCCGATCGGCGGCGTCGTCGGCGCCGGCCACCTTGCCGAAGCGCTCGACATCAACCGCCTCGTCTGCTCCGACATCGGCGGCACCAGCTTTGATCTTGCGCTGATCAACGAAGGGCAACTGGCGATCCGCCAAACCCCGGACATCGCCCGCTACCTGCTGAACCTGCCGATGGTCGAGATCGAATCGATCGGGGCTGGCACCGGCTCGTCGGTTCGCATCGATCCGGCATCGGCAAGGCCGGAGATCGGGCCGGACTCCGCCGGGGCAAGGATTGGGACCGCTTGGCCGGAGGGCGGCTTCGAGACCGTCACCGTTACCGACCTCAACCTGGTGCTCGGAAGGCTCAACCACGAGTACTTCCTCGGCGGGGCGGTGCAGCTCGACATCGAACGGGCTAGGGCCGAAGTCAAGCGCCAGGTCGCCGACCCGCTCGGGCTTGACCTCGACAAGGCTGCCGGCGGCGTTGTCGACCTGTTCGAAGAGCAGCTCCGCTACGCGGCCCTCGCCCGCGTGCTCGCGAAGGGCTACTCGCCGGTCGACTACTCACTCTTCTGCTACGGCGGCGGCGGGCCGCTCCACGTTGCCGGCTACACCGAGGGAGCCCAGTACGCCGACGTGCTTGTTCCCACCTGGGCCGCCGGGTTCTCGGCCTACGGCTGTGCCTGCGGCGACTTCTCCTACCGCTTTGACCAGACCGCCGGAATCGCGATCTCCGACGACGACCCTGCTGGCACGGCAGCGAAGCTGGACAAAGTCTGGAGCAAGCTGAAGGAGCGCGCTCTTGACGCCTTTGCCGGTTCCGGGATCGGCGCCGACAAGGTGCACCTCAACTACCTAGCAAACATGCAATACAGCGGTCAGCTCAACGACATCGAGGTGAGCGCCAGCGCCGACAACCCGACCGACACGGCGGCGCTGATCGCGAGCTTCGAGGACCTCTACGGGCGCCTTTACGCCAGCGGCGCCGCCTCTCCCGAACTTGGCTACACGATCACCTCGCTCGCGCTGGTCGGCTCGGCCGATGTGGCGAAGCCTGTGCTTCCCGACGAGGAGGAGACCGACCAGCCCGCCGAGCCAAAGGACGAGCGGCCGGTCTGGTGGACCCAGACCGGCGTCCACGTGACGACGCCCGTCTACGAACAGGACGACGTCCGCGCCGGCCAGACGATCACCGGCCCGGCAATCATCGAAGCGCCGGCGACGACCTTCGCGGTGCCGCCGGGGCGCGAGGCACGGCTCGACCGCCACCGCATCTTCCACCTTTCCGAGACAGGCGACTGAAACGACGAAGATGGCAAATACCGACGAGTCGACAATGACCCCTCTGCAGAAGCTGCTGACTGAGCGCGAGCAGCAGTTTGCCCAGACCGGCGCCTACGCGGGCCTGACCGGCGAGCTGCCGTTCAAGCGCAGCGACCCGATCCTGTTCGAGAAGATCTTCTCGCGGCTGCGCGGCGGACTGGTGTCGGCGCGGGAGACGGCGCTGAACATCTCGGCCTCCCCAATCGTCAAGGAACTCGGCGAGCTGGCATTCGCCTTCTACACGCCGGAGGGCGATTCGGTCGCGCTTTCGACCGGAATCATCGTCCACGTCCACACGATGTCGGACGTGATCAAGCACATCATCCGTGAAGGTTTTGAAGAGAACCCGGGCGTGAAGCCGGGAGACGTCTTCTGCAACAACGACTCGATGATCGGCGATGTCCACAACGCCGACGTGCAGACGATCGTTCCGGTCTTCTGGAAAGAGAAGCTGGTCGGCTGGGTCGCGGGCGTGACGCACGTGATCGAGATCGGCGCCAGCACGCCCGGCAGCCTTCCGCTCGGCCCAATCTCGCGCTTCGAGGACGGCCTCGACATCCCCTGCCGCAAGGTTGGAGCCAACGATGAGCTCTTCCGCGACCACACCCAGGGAGCCGCCAAGGGAACGCGGATGCCGCGCTATTGGATGCTTGACGAGCGCACGCGGCTGGCCGGATGCCTGATCGCCCGCGATCAGATCGAGCGGCTGATCGACGACATCGGTGAAGAACCGTTCGGTGAGTTCTGCCGCGAGGTAATTGAAGACGGCCGCCGCACATTCCGCACGCACCTGGCGACGATGACGGTGCCGGGGCGATACCGCGCACCGGCCTTCGCTGAGATGACGCTCGCGCACGAGGAGCGGCTGCCGGCGCATGCGCGCGTCGACACGCTGATGCACGCGCCGGTTGAGATGCGAATCACCAGCGATGCGCGCCTCGAACTGGACTTTGAAGGGGCTTCAAGCTGGGGCCACCACTCCGCCAACTGCACCCCATCTGGAATGCAGGGCGCGCTCTGGGTGCTGCTGACCCAGACCGTGCTCGCCAACGACAAGATCAACGACGGCGCCTACTACGCGATCAGCACCAACTTCCCCCCCGGTTCCTGGTCCAACCACCAGAACCCGCAGGCCTCTACCGGTTCGCCCTGGCGATTCCTGATCCCAAGCTTTACCGGCCTGCTCAAGGGCCTCTCGACAGGCCTCTATGCGCGCGGCTTCCTAGAGGAGGTGCTGGCGCCATACGCAATGTCGGCCAACACATTCCAGGGCGGGGGCATCGACCAGTACGGCAATCAGGCCTCGGTGACGAACTTTGCGATGTCGTGCGTCGGCGGCGGCGGAAAGCCCTTCGCGGACGGCCTTGACTACGCAGCCGCGATGTTCAACCCGCAGGGAGACATGGGCGACCTCGAGACCTGGGAGATCAACGAGCCTTTCGTCTTCCTTGGCGCCGCAGTCAAGGCCTCTACCGCCGGGCCGGGCCGCTTCCGCGGAGGCTCCGGCTGGGAATCGCTGAGGCTCTGCTGGGGGACGCCGTTCTTCGAAGTTCAGAACATGGGGAACGGCTCGGTCACGATGCAATCCGGGCTCTGGGGCGGCTACCCGGGTGCGACCGGCTACCGCCACAACATCCGCGGCACCGACTTCTTCGATCTGGTCGCCGAGCGCGCGCCCTACCCCGTCGTGGACGGCAACACCGAGGAATCGCAGATGATGCTTGTGGACGGCGACCGCGACTTCGACCAGCGGACGCTGACGATGCCCGAGGCAATGGCTGAGGGCGACCTGGCGCTGTCGCCGTTCCGCGGCGGCTCCGGGCTTGGCGACCCGATCGAGCGCGACCCCCTCTCGGTTGCCGAGGATGTTGAAGGCGGCTATGTGATCCCGCGGCTGGCCGACAGCGTCCACGGAGTTGTGCTCACCGAGGGCGGCACGGTTGATGAAGCCGCAACCGAGGCTCGGCGCAGCGAAATCCGCGCGGCCCGCGACAGCAGCTCGCAGCCGACGACCGACTGGATGAAGGCCGAGCGGGCAAGGATTCTTGAGCATGGCGCCGATGCAAGCGGGCCGTTTGAGGTTCAGGTTCAGCGGATGTACGCCGAATCGATGCGGCTATCCGAGCAGTGGGCCGAAGAGTTCCTCAGTTTCTGGGATCTGCCAGCCGATTTCGCCTTCGATATTCCAACGCCGACCGTTGACATCTCGCGCAACCTGCTGGCCGGCCGCGACCCCGATGAGCTGCAGCGTCAGCCGCGCACCGCGGTTCGCGAAGCGGTCCCGCAGACAGCGCCGAGCGGCGAGCCTGCG
>WLNX01000034.1 GCA_009699565.1 Actinomycetota bacterium
AGGCCGCGGACTACTGCGGTGTTGTTGTCGGCGCCCTCCTCGTACTCCTCCTGAATGTGCGTCACGAGGAAGACCTCGTAGTCCATTGAGAGCCCGAACAGGATCGCGAACATCATCAGCGGCACGAACGAAACGATCGGCACCGATCCGCTAAGGCCGATCAGCTCCGTCGCCCAGCCCCATTGGAAGACCGCGACGAGCATGCCGTAGGAGGCAGCTACTCCGAGCAGGTTCATGACGGCGGCCTGAAGCGGTATCAGGATTGAGCGGAAGGCGAGCAGCAGCAGGAAGAAGCTGAGGGCAACAACGATCAGGATCGAGATCGGAAGTTTGTCCTGGATTTCGTTCGCAATGTCGATGTAGGCGGCCGTTGACCCGCCAACATACGCCTCAACATCGCTCGATCCCAGCGTCTTCGGTATCACTTCGGAGCGCAGCCGGTTGACTAGGTTGACGGTTGCATCGGAGGGGGGTGACGACTTCGGGATCACGGTGATCGTCGCGGCGTTCTGCTTCGCATTCTCAAGCGGCGGCGAAACCGACGCCACGTCCGGGTCGGCGGCGATTGCCTTGTCGAGCTTGGCGAGGTCGGCTGCGTCGGTCGGCTTCTGCGGCAGCTTCACGGCAACCAGCACGGGTCCGTTGACGCCTTCGCCGAAGCCCGAGGCGATCAGGTCATAGGCGCGCGTCGAATCGAGCGACTTCGCCCCGGCGGCGGTGTCCGGCTGGCCAAGCTGAAGCGAGAGGGTCGGAATTGCGAGAACGAGCAGGATTGCGATTGCCGCAATCATCGGCGGCCATGGCCGCCGGGCGATTCCGCGCGCCCAGCGCGCCCAGCCGCCGTGGTCGTGGTCGGCTTCCTGGGCAGCCCGGTTGTGCAGGAACGGAAGCTTCAGCGAGTCGACCTTTGGTCCGAGTGCCGCCATGATTGCGGGCAGCAGAGTTAGGGCGGCAACGATTGCGACGAGCACGGCGATCGCCGAGAGGTAGCCCATTGATGCGACGATCGGAATCCCGGCGATTGCCAGCGAGCAGAGGGCGATCACAACCGTTCCTCCCGCGAAGAGCACTGCTGCGCCCGAGGTCGCAACCGAACGCGCAATCGATTCCTCTATCGCCATGCCTCCGGCTATCTGCTCTCGGTGGCGCGAGAGCACGAACAGCGAGTAGTCAATCCCCACTCCCAAGCCGATCATCGTTGCAAGGGCAGGCACCGCGCTCGGTACGTCGACGACGTGCGAGAGCAGCGTGATTGTGCTGATCGCGGTGCCGACGCCAAGCATCGCGGTGATGATCGGCAGCAGCATCGAAACCGCGGAGCCGAAAGTGAACAACAGGATGATCAGCGCGGCGATGATGCCGATGCCGGCGCTTGTGTCGGTCGCGGGCTTGGTCGCCTTGAGCCCTATCTGGCCTCCGGCAGCGCTCTCGAGGCCGGCCTTTGAGAGCGGCGCTTCGATCGAGTCGACGAGGTCGATGACCTCGACGACCGAGTAGTTGGTGATCGCGTTCTTGAGCGATACGTTGATCAGCGCCGTCTTCGAGTTCGGGCTGACCGACCCGCTGCCGGGCGGCGCCTCCAGCGGATTTTGAACCTGCGCGACTTGAGGCGCCTTCTTTGCCGCTGCGACGGCGGCCGCGATTGCAGAGCGGTTCGACGGCGAAGTCAGCAGCCCCTTGTCGGCCGAGTGGACGACGATCGGGCTCGACCCCTGCGACTGGCTCGGGAAGCGCTCGTTGAGCACGTCTGCTGCCTGCTGACTGCCCGTCCCCGGGAGTGAGAGCGAATCCGCGGCTTGATTGCCCGCACTCTTTGCCCATGCGCCGAGGCCAACTACGACTACCAGCCAGAAGATGATGACGATCCAGCGGAAGCGCACGCAGAACCGACCGAGGTGGTAGAGGAGCGCGGTCATAGCGGTGGTTATACAGGGACGGCTCCCGTACTTACCCGTCTGTTAGCTTTCGCTTCCTCATGCGAGCAATTCAGATAACCGAACTAACCGGCCCCGAAACGGGCCTCAGCCTCGTCGATCTCCCTGAACCCGACGCGGCCGCCGGTCATCCGATGACGCCCGGAGAGGGCGTTGTTGTCGACGTCGCTGCGGCCGGGGTTGCCTTCCCGGAGCTGCTTCAGACCCGTGGGCAATACCAGATCAAGCCCGATCTTCCTTTCGTACCCGGGAGCGAGGTTGCGGGAGTGGTTCGCAGCGCCTCCGAGGGGTCCGGCTTCGAGCCGGGTCAGCGGGTCGCAGCATTCTGCATGCTCGGCGGCTTCGCCGAAGTTGCCGTAGCGCCCGTTCACTTCACCTTCGCACTGCCGGACGAGCTTGACGACGCGCAAGGAGCGGCGCTTGTCCTCAACTACCACACGGCCCACTTCTCGATGGTTCATCGCGGTCACCTGCGCGAAGGCGAAACCGTCCTCGTCCACGGCGCCGCGGGCGGCGTTGGGACGGCTTCAATTCAGGTTGCAAAGGGGCTCGGTGCCCGCACGATCGCGGTCGTTTCAAGCGACGAGAAGGAAGCAGTCGCGCGCGAAGCGGGAGCCGACGAAGTTGTCCGCTCCGACGGCGCCTGGAAGGACGAGGTGCTCGCGCTCGGCGGCGCCGACATGGTGCTCGACCCGGTTGGCGGCGACCGCTTCACCGACAGTCTTCGCTCGCTCAATGAGAACGGCCGCGTCGTCGTCGTCGGCTTCACCGGCGGCTCGATTCCGGAGGTCAAGGTCAACCGACTGCTGCTCAACAACACTTCAGTCGTTGGTGCCGGCTGGGGGGCCTCGGTACTCGGAAACCCTGCGCTCGTAGCCGCTACCGGCGCAGCGATAGACGAGCTGATCAAGGCCGGGTTCGTAAGGCCCCCGGTCGGAGCCACATTCCCGCTCGAGGAGGCCTCCAAGGCGCTTGAGCTGATTGACAGCCGCGCCGCAACCGGCAAGGTTGTTCTGGACCTAACCTAGGCGCGTCGGAGCCGGTCTTGGCCGGTTGGCCGCCGCCGATGCCCTAAGGTTATTGGCGTGCGCCGCGCTGACAAGTACGCAAACATGGCAGCGGTTTTCGGGCCGATCATCGTCTTGATTGCGCTGATTCCGGTAGCTCTTAACAACGATCTGCTCCATCTCAGCGACATGATCGTGTTCGCCGTGATGTACATCATCTGCGGCCTTGGCATCACCGTTGGCTACCACCGTCTGCTGACCCACCGATCGTTTCAGACCTACAAGCCGATCGAGTATGGATTCGCGATTGCCGGCTCTATGGCAATCCAGGGCGGGCCGATGGACTGGGTCGCGGACCATCGCAAGCATCACGCCCACTCGGATCAGGAGGGGGACCCGCACAGCCCCCACGTTGGCAACGGCTCGGGCATCCGCGGCGCTGTTCGCGGTCTTTGGCACGCCCACGTCGGCTGGACCTGGCGGGTTCACGGGCTGGCCACGCACAAGAAGTACGCGATCGATCTGAACGAGGACCGCGGGATGCGCGTGATCCACTACTCGTTCCCGTTCTTCATCCTCGTCTCGGCTGCGCTCCCGTTCGGTCTCGGCGTCGCGATCACCGGCACGCTCGCCGGGGGGCTCACGGGGCTGCTCTGGGGAGGCCTGATTCGCGTCCTGCTGCAGAGTCACGTGACCTGGTCGGTCAACTCGATCTGCCACTTCTTCGGCAACCGCCGTTTCGAGGTCGAGGATCAGTCAACGAATGTTTGGTGGCTCGCTATTCCTTCACTGGGCGAGTCCTGGCACCACAACCACCACGCCTTCCCGCGCTCGGCTAAACACGGTCTGCGGCGCTCTGAGATCGATCCGTCGGCGATGCTGGTCTCGCTGATGAAGAAGCTCCACCTTGCCTGGAACGTGGTCGAGATTCCTGCCGAGCGGCAGCAGTCGAAGCTGATCGAAACGCCGCAGGCCTAGCTGATCAGACGACGCTTGCGGTGCCGTCGCCTGCAAAGGCGAGGTCACGGCCGGCAACCTGTTCATTGCCGATCAGCTTGAGCAGCTCCGGCTCGGTGCTCTGCGCGACGGCACGGGCTCCATCCTCGAAGATTCCAGTCAGCGTCGCGACCGTCGCCGAGCCTTCACGGTCGTAGACCAGGGTTGCCGTCTCTGCCGCCGCCACTCCGCTGCGGTCTCCCGCCATCTCCCTTGACGGAAGCGAAGCTGCCGCCTTGCGGCCGTCGAAGGTCGACAGTGGCCGCTCCGGGGGCGATGCGCTGAAGAGTGCGGCGGCATGTTTCGTCATGTACCAGCCGACGGCGGTAGTCATGCCGGTCGCGCCGGGGTCCTCGCGCAGTCGCTCGACCATCGAGCAGACCGCGTGGGTCGCGTAGTTGTTCCCCGGGCCGCCTGCGAAGCTGAGCCCGCCGGTGACGGTCAGTGGCCGCGATTCGGACCACGGATCGATCCCCAGTTCCTTGCACGCGAGTTGGACCGCGCTCGGGAAGCAGGAGTAGATATCGAGGTGCGCAACGTCGCCAAGTCCCAGCCCGGCAGCTTCCAATGCGCCGGCAGCGGCGATGCCAAGGGCGGGGGAGCGGTCGAGGCGGTCGCGCGAGCTCACGAACCAATGCTCTTCGGCGTGCCCGAAACCAAGTGGGAATACCCAGCGGTCGCGTGGGACGCCGAGTTCGCGGGCCGTCTCCTCGGAGCAGAGGATCACTGCGGCCGCCTGGTCGGTCTGGATGTTCGAGTTGAGCAGCTTTGTGTAAGGCAGGGTCACGAGCCGGTTGCCCGGTGCCGGTGTCGCAATCTCGGCGGCGCCGGGGAAGTCGCGGGCCCACGCATGAGGGTTGTCCTCGGCGACCTTCGAGAAGCGCGCCCAGAGCTGACCGAGCCGTCCGCGGTGTTCCTCGATCGTTCCGCCCTGTTCCGCCCAGAGAGCGTGCTCAAAGAGCGGATAGACGATGATCGGGGCAATCATGTTGGCTGCTGCTTCAGCTTCGGTCGCTGGGAAGCGGTCGCTCCCGACGAGGACATCCGGCTCGCTCTCATCGTCAAGAGGTGACCACGACGGCTCGCTCCCCGACCTCATCGATTGAGCGAGCGTCGAGAGCGCCTCTGCGCCGCAGACCACGGCGCAGTCAAGCTCGCCGGCCGCAATCCGCGAACTCAGCTCTGCGATCAGACGCAGCGGCCCGTCTCCGCCAAGCTCGGTTCGCATCGTCAGTTTCGGAGTTATTCCCATCGCTGAGGCGACCAGCGCCGCCGGATCCGACCAGCGCCGCGAGGCGATGTCGACGACGCCTATTGCATCGACCCGGCTCAGCAGGTCGCCGCCACCGGCGTCCTGCATCGCGGCAGCGATCACCTCGGCGCACATCATGATCGGGTCCGGAGCGTTGCCGTCCCTCCAGGTCGCCTGAGCGACGCCGGTGATTACCGGCCTGCGTGAATCGTTTGCCACTCCAGTCAGGAACTGGTGGTTCCGTCTTCACCGAGGATCTTCTGCTTCTCGGCGGCAAACTCTTCGTCGGTCAGTGCGCCGCCATCACGCAGCGCTACGAGCCTCTCAAGTTTCGCCATCTTCTGGCTCTCCTTGTCGCCCCCTGGCATCGTCTTGTCGACCACTTCTTTGCTCCGGGTGCGCACATCTGCTGCGGCCCTTGAGGTGGTCTCCTTGACGGACGCCCCGGCGCGGCTGAACGCGGCGCCGATCCTTGCGCCCGCGTCATGGACCGGGTGCCCGTTGGCGATGCTTGCGTCAGGGAAATCGGCCAGCGTCTCGCGCCGCAGGGAGTAGAAGCCGAAGAAGATCAGAATGATGAAGACGACGATGAACGACGGCCTGCTTGCGGCCGGGATCGGCGCCCAGATCAGGAATCCCAGCACCAGCAGCCCAACGACCGCGTAGCAGGCACCGCCAAAGCGGTTTACGACGGGGGCGATGAAGCCTCGGACCTTGTGGGCCGCTTGGGTGGGGCCGCCGAGGAGTCCAGCGATTATCAGCATTGCGCCAACGACTGCCACCTGCGTAGCAATTTGGGCCAGAAGCGATGTCTCGATGTCCCAAGTCGCGCTCACCGCTGGCCGCAGTGAGACGTCGGTGACGAGCGAGCTGACCACCTGGTCGCCGACTGCACTTCGCAGAACGACAACGGCTAGTGCCGCCAAGACCAGCCCTACGCCGACCTCGACCAGTCTCGTCGCACGCGCTCCCGCGGCAAGCGCCACGGCGGCTACGAACAGCAGGAAGGCGAGCACGCTGAACACGACGGAGGACGTCTTGAGCGCCCGCGTTATCTGCTGTGCCTGCTTCAGCTCCTGCGATTGGATAACGGTTATCTCGCCGGCGCCCGGGGGAATCTTGGCCGTGACGCTGCTCGGCAAACCAAGGCTCGTGCTGATCTTGGTGAGGATGCCACCGAGGTTGATCGTGACGTCGCCATTCGTGGTGCTGATGAACGAAGTACCCCCGTTCATCGCGGTCACGAATTGCTCGTGGGCGAGCTTGTTCGCCTCGGTCCAGACAGATTGGACGGCCGGCTGCTCAAGCGCGGCGTTTGCCGCCTTTGTGATCAGGTTGCGAGCGCCTGCCGCGGCGACCGGAGCAAGCGGCTGCAGCTCCTTGGGGAGCACCGTCTTGATCTCGGCGGGGACGTCGACATTGGTGTAGAGCTGGTCAACCAGGTAGATCGCGACCTGATCGCGGATCACGGGGTTGGCGATCAGCTCGGCGCTGGCCTTGGTCCAGGCATTCGTGTCAAGCAGCTGCTGACGGGTCCAATTGGCAAATACGGCGACGATCGTGAAGAGCGTCGCCAGTGCGATCATCACGTGAACCGTGATGCGCCTGCCGCCCGAGCGCTGCCAGGGCGTTTCGCCCGATGGCTGGACGGCGGTTGGAGCTTCATCCGGAGCGCTATTGGCTGTCGTCTTCTGCTCTGTTGTCTTGGCTTCTGAATCTGAACTCATAGCGCGATACTCTCGCACAACTCTGCTTCTTACGCAGCAATCGGCATGACAAAGAGCCTTCCAATCCAAGACCCCCCGCCGCGACAGCGTCTGATCGGTTTCCTGTTGAGGATCGCCGCGCTGGGGCTGATTCAGGCTCTGACGCTTTGGGGCGCAGCCGCTGTGATCCCCGACATCGATGTTCCGTCGTTTCGGGCGGCGCTCGTAATCGTCATTGTGCTTGCGCTCTTCGGTTCGCTCCTGTGGCCTCTGCTGACTAGGTTGCTGCTGCCGCTGACCGTCTTGACCTTCGGGCTGTTTTCGCTGGTCGTGACGACCGGAATGGTTTGGCTTTCCCTGAGCATCGTCGATTCCAGCAACCCGACCTTCTTTGGCGCGCTTTTCGTTGCGCTGCTGATGACGGCGGTCAGCACGATCGCCGGAACGCTGCTCGATGTTGACGGCGACGCCTACCACCTGAGGGTTGTCCGCAGGCGGATGCGGAATTCACGTCGCACACACAGGACCGATGTTCCAGGCGTGATCTTCTTCGAGATCGACGGACTTGGCGAAGGGGTCCTGCGCGAGGCACTTGAGTCGGGCCATCTGCCCACTTTGCGTCGCTGGATTGGCAACCGCAGTCACAGAATCGTCAGTTGGGAATGCGACCTCTCCAGCCAAACCGGGGCCAGCCAGGCCGGTCTGCTGCTGGGCAGCAACGAGAACATGCCGGCGTTCCGCTGGTACGAAAAGGATCGTGGCGTCCTGATGGTCTCAAGCAGCGTCACCGACACCGCCGAGATGGAACGCCGCCACAGCAGCGGGACCGGCCTGCTCGCGGTGGACGGAACAAGCCGCGGCAACCTGCTGTCCGGCGACGCGCCGCACGCGTCGGCGACGCTCAGCGTCGTCCGCGACAAGGAGCGGTCCCATTCAAGCGAGTTCTTCGCCTTCTTCTCTGACCCGTCGGGCATGACGCGCACGCTCGTGCTTGCGCTTCACGACATCGCGTTGGAGAAGCTCGCGTACTGGCGGCAAATTCGCTCGGGAGCCGAGCATGTCCATCGCGGCGGCATCTACCCGCTTCTGCGCTGCGCGATGACCGTCGTGATGCGTGAACTGAATACGGCGACGCTGCTCGCCGACATCGTTGAAGGGGTCCCGGTCTCTTATTCGACCTACGTCGGCTATGACGAGGTTGCACACCACTCGGGGATCCGCGAGCCGGACGCGATGACCGTTCTGCGGCGCCTCGACCGTCAGCTGATCCGGCTCGAGCGAGCCGTCGCTCAAGCCCCGCGTCCGTACCACATCGTTGTCCTGTCGGACCACGGGCAGACTCAGGGCAGGCCGTTTCGCCAGCGTTACGGCCAGACCCTCGAAGAGCTGGTCGAGGCGGCATCTACAGGGGATGGCGATGTGATGGCCCCCGCCGCCGTCGCCGAATCGTGGGGAGAGCTCGGCGGCTGGCTGACGGAGATCGGAACGGACGACAGCGCAGGCGGCCGGATCATGGCTCGTGCCACCCGCAGCTTTGTCAGCGACGACGGCCTGATGATCGGCCCAAGCCGCGACGCGATCGAGGCCCAGAGAGCGCTCGGGGAGGCGTCCGTCGAAGAGCGGCCCGAAGTCGTGGTGCTGGCGTCCGGTTGCCTCGGGCTGGTCTCGTTCCCCCGGCTCGAGGGGAGAGTGACGCTGGAGACGATTGAAGCGGAGCACCCCGGGATGGTCGCCTCGATCGCCGGGCATGAAGGGATCGGCTGGGTAATGGTCCGCAGCGAATCGGAAGGCGCTGTAGTTCTGGGGTCCAACGGCAGCTACAGGCTCAGCGACGACCACGTAACCGGAACCAACCCGCTGGCCGACTTTGGCGCCAATGCCGCCGATCACCTGCGCCGCCACGACTCCTTCTCCCACTGCCCCGACATCCTCGTCAGCGGCGCCTATTTTCCGGAGCAGGACGAGATCGCTCCGTTCGAAGAGTTCATGGGATCCCACGGCGGACTCGGGGGAGCGCAGATGCATCCGTTTGCAATCGTCCCGGAGGAATGGAGCCGGTCTGAAGGCCCGATCGTTGGGGCGGCGACGATGCATCACGAGATGAAGCGCTGGATGGCCGAAAGCGGGCTCGAAGTAGCGGACAGTCGACTGGTTCGGGCCTGAGAGTGGGAAGCGAGCCGGCGGCCAAGCCCGGTCGGCGGAATGCTGCACTCGACGGGCTGCGGGCGGTGGCTGCTCTCAGCGTCTTCGGCTTCCATGCCTGGCTCTACACGCTCAGCGATGTCCGGATGCTCGCTGCGCCTGCGACCCTCGGCAACGAAATCTTTGCCGAACTGCGGGTGGGCCTTGTGCTTTTCTTCGTGCTGTCGGGCTTCCTGCTCTACCGACCTTGGGTCAGATCGGCTCTTGAAGGTTCTGCGGCCCCGTCAACAGTCACCTACACGGTAAGGCGAATCGGTCGAATCATTCCCGCCTACTGGCTAGCGATTATCGGCAGTGCACTGCTGCTCTATCCGCTTGCCGGTTCGCCCGGGGTGAGGCTGCCGCCGGTTGAGCTGCTGCCGCTCTTCTTCATCTTCGCTCAGAATTTCAGTCCCCAGACCTTGCTCAAACTCGACCCGCCAATGTGGACGCTGGCGGTCGAGGCTGCCTTTTATGTCGTGCTGCCAGCAGTCGGCTGGCTGGCGCTGCGCGGCCGTGGCAGCCGGCACTGGCAACTTGCAGTCCCGGCGCTGCTGCTCGTGCTCGGGATTGCGTTCAATTACGTGCTGGCTCAGCAGGCGGTCGGCTCTCCCCGCTGGTCGAAGAGTCTCCCCGCAATGCTTCCCTACTTCGCCGTCGGCATGCTGGCGGCAGTTGCTGTCAATCGACGCTCTGTTTCCTCCTGGGCATCGCGGCTGCTGATTGCGCTCGGGCTGCTGCTGGTGGCGGCCGACATCGCCGCCCACGTCGAGGACATCGAGGCCCTCCCGATAATCAGGGATCTACCCGGTGCGGTTGGCTTTGCGCTCA
The DNA here is from genome assembly GCA_009699565.1 of Actinomycetota bacterium. Classification (GTDB taxonomy): domain Bacteria; phylum Actinomycetota; class Thermoleophilia; order Solirubrobacterales; family Solirubrobacteraceae; genus F1-60-MAGs163. Next base: position 9,908 of record WLNX01000034.1, read on the forward strand.
TCGTTGGAGTCTCGGCGCTGCGGCCGCCGCGTCTGCTCGAGTTGCGGCCGCTCGTCTGGGTAGGCACCATCAGCTACGGCCTCTATCTCTGGCATGTGCCGGTTCTGCTGGTGCTGCGCGCAAACGGGCTGGTTCCCCTGAACCCCTGGGGCGCAACGCTGATCGCGCTGCCGATCTCTCTACTGCTTGGCTGGCTCAGCCTGCGCTTCGTCGAGACTCCTGCGATGGCCTGGAGCCGCCGGACGAAAGTGCTGGGCGCGAATCTCAGCGGCAGTAGTCGGCGAAGCGCCTGAACAGCTCGCGGCCGTACTCATTCCAAGCAGCGAGGTGCGATTCATTCCCGGCGCTGATGAGTTCGGCTTGCCCGCGCAGCAGGGGTTCATCATCGTTCGCCAGCACCGGCTCAAGCCACTCGGCGAGAACGTTCGCCGAGACCTCGGGGTGGGCTTGGAAAGCCCAGGCATCTCCCAACCTGAAGGCCTGAACACAAACCTCGTTGTTGGCCAGCACCGTTGACCCGGCTGGCGGTTCGCAGGCGTAGTCGTGCCAGAGCAGTCCGGTCACCGTTGAGCCTCCGAAGCCGGCGATCGGGTCGTCTCCCGAAGCGGGGAGGACGTCAACCTCAACCCACCCGAACTCACGCTCGGGGACCTTGAAGACTGAGCCGCCGGCGACGTGGGCAATCATCTGCGCCCCCAGACAGACTCCCAGTACCGGGCGCCCCGAGTCGAGCCAGTCGCTCAGCAGCGCGTATTCGCCTTCAAGGTACGGGTAGCGATCGACCTCGTGAATGTTCTCGTCGCCGCCGAGCACTACAAGTCCGCGGTAGTCGGCGACAGGCCGCCGAGGCCCGGCGCCCGTTGCAGGTATCCACTCTTCGATCTGCACGCCGATCTGCGCAGCGGCCTCGGCGAAGACGCCGGCGTTGCCTCCGTCGGGGTGCGCTATGGCAAGGAAGTCAGACATTGGTTGGGGTGGCCCGTCGCTGCGGGCCAAGCAGAACGATCAACGTACCGCCGGCGCTAACCACTGCGCCAAAAATAAATGCGGTCGCGTAGTTGGTTCCTGAGCCGAGCGAAGCGATCACGCCGGCTAGCGGCGCTCCGGCGCCGACGCCGAGGTCAAAGAACGCGGTGTAGGCGCCCATCGCGGTGGCGCGCCGGGCTGGGTCGGTGTTGCGAATCACGATCAGCGCCAGCGAGGGGAAGATCACCGACATGCCTCCGCCCGCCAGCAGCGCTCCCGCCAGCACCAGCGGCAGCGAACCGGCAAGCGCAATGACGACCAACCCGCTCGCTTGGGCCAATCCGCCGGCAAGCGCGGTCGGCCGCGGCCCGATGCGGTCCGGGAGCGACCCAAAAAGCAGGCGCGTAAGGACGAACGAGGCTGTGAAGGCGGTGAAGACGGCTGCGCCGTGGCCAATCCCTTCCGCGTCCAGCAGCAGCACGACGAATGCCATGAATGTCCCGTAGGCGAGGCTGATTGAGGCCAGCGCGATGC
>WLNX01000035.1 GCA_009699565.1 Actinomycetota bacterium
GAAGACTGGCCGAAGTTGACGTCGTCGTTGGCGTGCGCTCCCGAGAGGCTTGCGATTACCTCGTTGGTGTTCATGTTTGAGGAGGTGCCCGAACCGGTCTGGAAGACGTCGATCGGGAACTGGCTGTCGTGCTTGCCGGCGACGATCTCGTCGGCGGCCTTGGCGATCTTGCGAGCCGTCGTTGGCTTCAGCAGGCCGAGCTCACCGTTGACGCGCGCGGCGGCGCCCTTGATCCGAGCCAGCCAGTGGATTACCTGAACCGGCACACGCTCGCCGGAAACCGGAAAGTTGCTGACGGCTTTGGCCGTTTCTCCGCCGTACAGACGCTTGCTTGCCATCGAGGACTCCTTTTGGGAAGTGGGCTGCCAATGCTACGACCGATCGGCGCCCCGACGCGGTCACCTCACCCGCAGAAGGCGCTGATCTCGCGCGCGACGGCAACGGGGTCGTCGTAGGCGGCGAGATGGCCGGTCTGCGCCAGCAGCCGCAACTGGGCATCCGGGAGCAGATCAAGCGCTTCCTCGGCGGCGGCCGGCGGGCAGCGCGGGTCCTCTTCGGGCCACAGCAGCAGCACCGGGATGTCGATCCGCGAGTATGCCTCGATCAACTCGCGCTGGACGCAGTTTGGACGGGTCCGCGCGAATGCCCCCCATGAACGCGCGAGGTTGCTGTTTCCCCCGGCATTGGCGAACGACTGGCGGGCGAGCTCCGTCGCCTGCGGGTTGGAGCGGGCGCTGAGCCCACGTCCGCGTCCCGGGCGCAAGGCGTAGGGAGCGCCGCGCATCAGCACCCGGTCGATGCCGGGGACGGCTCCAAGCCGCGCAAGCGCAAGCCATGCCGCCCACTCGCGGTCTCCAGCGCCGCCGCGGTGGAGACGGTTTGCCATCACGACCAGCTTCGACGGAGTCAGCTTCCCCTGGGCGACGGCCCGCAGCACCAGTTCCACTCCCAGCCCGTGGCCTCCGACCATCGGCCGCGAACCACCGACGTCATTGCAGAAACCGGCCACAACCTCAGCCAGCCAATCGAGCGAATAAGGGTGGTGCGGGCGGTCCTCCGAATCGCCGTGGAGCGGCAAGTCGGGGAGTACCACGCGGTAGCGGTGTTCGAGTTCCTCGACGAGCGGCTCGAACTCCTTCCAGCTCAGTAGCTCCGAGTGCCAAAGGATCAGCGGTGGTCCGGTTCCCTGTTCGCGGTATGCGACGCGCGCGCCGTCGCTGTGGTGGTAGAGCCGCAGCCGCATCGGCCGAGCTCAGGGGCCGATTTCGGAGGCCGCCGGCAGCTTGAATCCGTGCGCCGCGCAGCCGCGTTCGATCTCTTCGATCACGGCGTCGATCACCGCGATCCGGGCAAAGCGCTTCTGCTCGGCGGCAATCACGTGCCAGGGCGCCCAGTCGGTGTTGGTGCGCTCGAGCATCTCGTCAACGGCCAGCGCGTAGTCGCCCCAGCGGTCGCGGTTGCGCCAATCCTCATCGGTCAGCTTCCACGCCTTGAGCGGGTCCTCGGCGCGCTCTTCGAAGCGTTTGAGCTGCATCTGCGGAGATATCTCAAGCCAAAGCTTCACGACGATCACGCCCTCGAGATGCAGCGAGCGCTCAAAGTCGACGATCTCCGAGTAGGCACGCTGCCACTGCTCGGTCGTCGCGTATCCCTCTACCCGCTCGACCAGCACGCGCCCGTACCAAGTGCGATCGAAGACGGCCATGCCGCCGTGCCCGGGCAGCCACTCGGTGAAACGCTGCATGTAGAAGTGGCGCTTCTCATCGGCGGTTGGAGCTGAGAACTGAACTACGCGCACGTGGCGGGCATCGAGCGGAGCGACGAGGCGCCTGATCGCGCCGCCCTTGCCGGCTGCGTCCCAGCCCTCCAGGCAGACCAGCAGGCCGGGGCCAATCTTCCCGTCGCCGAGCTTGCCTCCGAGCGCGAGCCGAAGCTGCTCAAGTCGTCGGCCACGCCGTTCGAGCTGTTGCTCGTAGTCCTTGCGGCCGAGCTTTTGTGTCAGGTCAACCTGTTCTCGGAGCGTCATCGCACTCTCAAATCTGCCACAGCCGGCAGATCGGCGCAGATTCAAGGCTCTGTCCGCCGCTCAGAGAATCCTTGTCGGTGCATGGATCTTGTTCCCGACGACCCGCTGGCGCACCGCGCGTTGGAGTCTTTGTTCCATGCCGAAGCCAACATTCGTCGCCGGCTTGCCGGTGATCTGGAGCGCGAGGGGCTGTCGGCGAGCGGCTTCTTCGTGCTGGTGGTGCTTGTCAGCGCCGGCGGTGAGCTTGAGCTTCGTGCGCTGCGTCGGCGCCTCCAGACCTCAAAGGCCAACGCCACCGAACTGATCGACACGCTCGTCGCCCGCGGCCTCGTCGTGCGCAGTCGGATGGAGGTTGACCGTCGCACGGTCCTCGTCGCCCTGACCGCTGCCGGGCGGGCGACCGTTGACCGTTGCTTCCCCGAGCACAGCGAGCGCGTTCAGCGCGCCTTCGCAGCTCTGAACGAGGAAGAGAAGCGCTCGCTGGCGGTTATCTGCCGCAAGCTGGCGGCGTGATCCGAGGCTCGCGCCGCCGATCTTCGGCCGCATTGCGAGAATGGAGCGCGCGATGTCCGTGACGCCCCGCCCAGTCGATCCAAACGCCTCCTTCCCCGAGCTCGAAGAGCAGGTGCTCGAGCGCTGGCGCGAGCGCGACATCTTCGCCGAGTCTCTGCGCCGCCGCGAAGGCGCCGAGCCATGGGTCTTCTACGAAGGCCCGCCAACCGCCAACGGTCGCCCCGGCTCGCACCACGTTCTCGCGCGCGTCTTCAAGGACATCTACCCGCGCTACAAGACGATGCGCGGCCACTACGTCGAGCGCAAGGGAGGCTGGGACTGCCACGGCCTTCCCGTTGAGATCACGGTCGAGCAGGAGCTGGGGATCTCCTCGAAGGCTGAGATCGAGGAGTTTGGGATCGCCGAGTTCAACCAGCGCTGCCGCGACTCGGTCTTCACCTTCCTCGAGGAGTGGGATCGCCTGACCGAGCGGATCGGTTTCTGGATCGATCTCGACGACGCCTACCGCACACTCGACTCCGGCTACGTCGAGTCGGTCTGGTGGGCGCTGCGGCAGATCTGGGACAAGGAGCTCCTCTACGAGGGTCACAAGGTCGTCCCCTATTGTCCGCGCTGCGGCACCTCGCTCTCCTCGCACGAGGTAGCCCAGGGCTACAAGGACGTAATCGACTCGAGCATCTTCGTCCGCTTCCCGGTTGTTGATGCCGCCTCCCCGCTTGAGGCCGGCGACGAGCTAGTCGTCTGGACGACGACCCCTTGGACGCTGGTCTCAAACGCCGCCGTTGCAGTCGACCCGAAGCTGACCTACGTGCGCGCGCGCCAGGCCGGGGCCGACGCCGTGATGGTCGTCGCAGAGGCTCTGGTCGGCCGCGTGCTCGGTGAAGAGGCCGAGATCCTCTCCAGCTTCCCAGGGTCGGCGCTTGAGGGGACGCGCTACACCGCCCCCTTCGACTTCATCCCCGCCTCCGACTGGGGTGAGCGAGGCCACACCGTTCTTGCCGGCGATTTCGTCACCGACCAGGACGGTTCGGGGCTCGTCCACACGGCGGTCGCCTTTGGCGAGGACGACTTCCGGCTCGGTCAGCAGGCCGGCCTCGAGGTCGTCAACCCTGTCCGCCTTGACGGCACCTACGACGAGCGGATCGAAGGCTATGAGGGCCGATTCGTAAAGGACTGCGACTCCGACCTGATCGCCGACCTCGAATCGCGCGGGCGACTGCTTCGCAGCGAGCCCTACGAGCACTCATACCCGCACTGCTGGCGCTGTTCGACTCCGCTTCTCTACTACGCAAAACCCTCTTGGTACATCGCGACTTCGCAGATCCGCGACGAGATGCTTGCCTCCAACGAGGAGATCGATTGGCACCCGCCGCACATCAAGGAAGGCCGCTTCGGCGACTGGCTGCGAGGCAACATCGACTGGGCGATCTCGCGCGAGCGCTACTGGGGCACTCCGCTGCCGATCTGGCGCTGCAGCGCCGGCCACCTCCACTGCATTGGATCCTTTGAGGAACTGGAGCAGCTTTCCTCGGTGAAGATCGACGACCCGCACCGTCCCTACGTTGACGAGGTCAGCTTCCCCTGCCCCGAGTGCTCGGAGCCGATGAACCGGGTTCCGGAAGTCGTTGATGTCTGGTTTGACTCCGGGGCAATGCCGTTCGCGCAGTACCACGCCCCGTTTGAGAACGAGCAGAAGTTTGAGCAGCGGTTCCCCGCCGATTTCATCTGCGAGGCAATCGATCAGACGCGCGGCTGGTTCTACTCGCTGCTGGCCGTCTCGACGCTGATCTTCGGCAAGTCCTCGTACGAGTCGGTTGTCTGCCTCGGTCACATTCGCGACGAGGACGACCGCAAGATGAGCAAGTCGGTCGGCAACGTCGTCGAGCCGTGGGCGATTCTTGACCGCTTTGGCGCCGATGCGCTGCGCTGGTACTTCTTCACCTCCAAGCAGCCGTGGGACGGCTACCGGTTCTCGATGGATGCCGTTGGCGACGGCGTGCGGCTGTTCCTGAAGCAGCTTTGGAACAGTTACTCGTTCCTGGTTCTCTACGAAAACGCGGCCGGAGAGAACCTCGTCGCAGGCGAGGAGACGGAGCTCGACCTATGGCTGCGCTCGCGGCTTGCAGCGACCGTCGAAGAGGTGACCGAGTCACTGGAGGCGTTCGACGCAACCAGCGGCGGCCGGGCGATCGCCGCCTTTGTCGACGATCTCTCCAACTGGTATGTGCGCCGCTCGCGCAGGCGCTTCTGGGAGGGCGACGCGGTCGCTTTCGCAACTCTTCGAGATGCGCTTGTGACGGTATCGAAGCTGCTCGCCCCGTTCACGCCGTTCATCGCCGACGAGATCTACGACAACCTTGACGGCAGCGAGCCGTCGGTCCATCTGTGCGACTGGCCGGAGCCTGGGGCCGCCCGAGACCTTGGGCTGGAGACGGCAATGGCGACCGCGCGCGAGACAGTGAGGCTGGGCTTGGCCGCGCGCGGCCAAGCGAAGATCAAGCTGCGCCAGCCGCTGCGCGAGGCCGTCGTCGTTGCCGCCGGCCCGGAGCGCGAGGCGATCGGCAGGCTTGCCGGGATCGTCGAAGACGAGCTCAATGTCGAGGCGCTGCGCTTTGTCGACAACGCCGACGAACTTGGCTCCTACGAGGTCAAGGCCAACTACCGGACCCTTGGGCCGCGCTTTGGCAACAGGATGCCGGCGGTGGCTGCCGCGGTGGCGGCGCTCGACCCTGCCGGAGTCGCCGTGACGCTGCGCGAGGGCGGCAGCGTTGGCGTCGTGATCGACGGCGACGAGCATCCGCTCGGCAGCGACGACCTGCTGCTGGCAATGCAGCCGCTCGGCGGTTATCAGCTGGAGCGCGAAGGCTCGCACGCCGTCGCGCTCGACCTGCAGCTTGACGACGAGCTGCTGCGTCGCGGGTTGGCGCGGGAGATCGTCCACGCCGTCCAGAACGCACGCAAGGAGGCCGGCCTTGCGGTCGAAGACAGGATCGACTTGGAGCTGAGCGGCGACGCGGAAGTGGTCGCTGCCGCCGAAGAACACAGCCGGCTGATCGCCGACGAGGCGCTTGCGACCTCGATCGTGGTCACCGATGCGCTGGAAGGCGCATCAGCGACCACGCTCGACGGTCACGAACTGCTGATCAGGCTCCAGCGAGCCTGATCTCAGGCGCTGAGCGCGTTGTTGAGCTCCTGCTCGATGCGCGGCTTCGGCTGAGCGCCGATGATCTGGGCGGCGGCGACGCCGTTCTTGAACAGGATCATCGTTGGGATCGACATCACGCCGAAGTTGGCGGCGGTCTGCTGGTTGTCGTCGATGTTCAGCTTGACGACGCGGACGTCTTCACGTTCGGCGTCGATCTGCTCGAGGACCGGGCCGACCATCTTGCAAGGGCCGCACCAGGGAGCCCAGAAGTCGACGAGGACCGCCGTGTCGGTCGACGATTCGATTACGTCAACTTGGAAGCTGCTGTCACTGATCTCTGGAAGGGCCATCGTGTTGCTCCTTGCTGTGAAATTGGTGGATACAGGTACCACTATACAAAGTGTAGTGAGGCGGTTTAGCGGCGAAGCCGCATCGCCGGCACCAGCCAAGCCGCCTCGGTCGTGATGCGCCAGGACATCTTTGACGTCCCTGCCACACGGTCGCGGAAGACGATCGGAACCTCAACAACCTTGAAGCCCCGCTTCGCAGTCCTGTAGGTCAACTCGATCTGGAAGGCGTATCCCACCGACTCGACCGACGGCAGGTCGATCGCCTTGAGCACGTCGGCGCGGAACGCCTTGAAGCCGCCTGTGAGGTCGTTGATCGGCAGGCCGAGAATTGTCCTTGCGTAGAGCGATCCGCCGCGGCTGATCACCCTTCGCTGGAGGCTCCAATCTTCAATGCCGCCGCCGCTCACATAGCGCGAACCGAGCGCCAGATCAGCTCCGTCGTCGCGCACCGCTTTGAGCAGGCGAGCGAGGTCGCGCGGGTCGTGCGAGAAGTCGCTGTCCATCTCCATTACAAAGCCGGCGCCCGCGTCGAGTGCGTGCTTGAACCCCGCCAAGTACGCCGGCCCAAGCCCCTCGCGGGTGGTGCGGTGGAGCACCTCGATCCTGTCGCTTTCGGCCGCCATCGCGTCGGCGAGCTGGCCGGTGCCGTCGGGCGAGCCGTCGTCAACGACAAGGATCCGAAAGCCGTCGGGGGAAGCCTCTTCGAGCACCTGAGCCGCGGCGGTGACTAGCGGCTCGATGTTCTCGGCCTCGTTATATGTGGGCAGGATCAGCCAAGGAATTGCGGACATCGGCGAGACGGAGACTAGATCAACTGGTCAAGGCAGTAGCTGCGCCATCAGCTCGGCGCTGATCGTTTGTTGGACGCTGCCGCTGGCGAACGGCTCCATCAGTCGCGCGGCGCGCTCCCTGTATCGGCCTCCCGGAGCGTCCAACGCCTTGCGGATCGAAGCTGCAAGATCGTCTCCGACGAGGTTGGGATCAAGCTCGCGGGCGAGTCTCAGGGCCTCGTAGGCACCGGGGGCTGCGGTGGTTGCCAGTTGGCATCCGTCGGCGAGCGCTTCGAGCTGCGCGAGCCCGAAGTCTTCGCGGCGCGGAGCGCAGACGAAAAGCTTGGAACGTCGCAGGAGCGCTCGGTACTGCTCGCTTGGGAGCAGGCCTACAACTTCAACGCCGGGTCCCGGGCTGGGCAGTCTGGCCGGGTCAAGCCCTGCGACGACCAGCCGCTCGTCACCGCGTCGGGCCTGCGCCCAGGCCTCCAACACCGCTCCAAGCCCCTTCTTCTGCGGATCCGCCGCGTAGGTGATCGCCGCAATGTCGCGGTCCTCGTCGGCGACCGGTGGCCCACTGGGATCAACGGGGGGTGGCACAACGACCGTTGCCGCGGCGCTCTGCGGCGCCTGCGTCAGTGCCGCCTCAGACCAGGGGATCAACAGCCGGCTCTCTGCGAACCGCCGGCGCTCCAGTGGCCGCTGCCAGATTCCGTCCCGTCCCGGACGGTTTTCGGCGGCTGCGGCGTCGAAGCGGATCGCCCCCGGCTTCGGCCAGAACATCGCCGCCGTCGTCGAGGAGTAGACGATCGTCCGCGGCATCTTCGAGGCGATCGCAGCCCGCGCCGCGGCGGCCGCCGAGCGCGCCCAGCGGTAATCGGTCAGGGCCATCGTGCGCACCTGCGGGCACGGCGCTGCACGAGCTATTTCGACCGCCGCTCCCGAGCTGCGGAGCTGCGCCGCGAAAACTTCGTCTGCCGCCCGCAGCCCGGCGGTGGAGCCAAGCGAGACGAGCAGGACATCCGGTGCACTCACGAGACGCCGCGCGGCTCGGGCTTGACGTCGCGGCGCAATCCTGGAGTACGCACGAGCTTGATCGGCCGGACCGGTGACCCGGTGGCGACGAAGAAGGTAACTCCGTCGCGCTCCTCAATCGCCGTAACCGCGCGGTCCTGGTGGCGCCAGGCAAGGGCCCAGATCACCATGAAACCGGCCGCGATGGCAGCAATCTGAGGCAGGAAGAAAGAGAAGATTGCCGACACCAGCGCCGCCAGCAGCAGCGGCCACACGCGGCTAAGCAGGAGCCGCCCAACGTTCTGCTCGGGCAGGGTCGCAGTGCTCTGGGCCTCGCGCAGGGCGCGCGAGACCGACGGACTGGCCTCAAGCCTCCTGCCGATCCATGCTCCGATCAGCGCGGCCACGACCCACCAGCCGGCAGCAATCAGAACGAGCTGGCTCTCTCCCAGAGCGTTTGACTGGATCACCGTCAGTACCGCCAGGACCGTTGCCGACGCCGCGCTCAGAAGGACCGTCGTCTTGAGCAGGTCGACGTACCTCATCGCTACCCGCCAAGCGCCGAGAGCAGTGCGTTCACGCCTTCGGTCCCGTCAACGAGGATGTCGGCTTCGGCAAGCAGTTCGCTCGGCGTCTGTTCCGAGCGCACCCCGGCACATACCGCGTCGGTCAGAGTTTCTTCCGCAACCAGCGCTCGCAGCGCGCGGAATGCGTCGATGTCGGTGCGGTCGTCGCCGATGTAGAGCGCGCAGTCCACGTCAACGCCGCCGAGCAAAGCCCTTACTGCATCTCCCTTATCGCTGGTGACCGGAGCCCGCAGCTCAATCACGCTGCGCCCGCGATGGATTACGAGGCCATCGGCACGGGCCGACTCGGCGATCTGCTCGGCGACCTCCTCGGCAGCGCTTTCGTCCTCGAGCCCGCGCCAGTGAAGCGCGACGATCGGACCTTTCTCCTCCACTCGCAGCCCGCTCTGCTCGCGCAGCGCCGTGGCGGTTCCCAGCGCTGCAGCGCGAACCCTGTCGGTCCAAGCCTCGGCCTCTTCGTTGACGAGCGGCTCGGAGGCGCCGCGCGGAAGCAGCTCCAAGCCGTGGTTGCCGGAATAGGGAAGCGATCCGATCCCCACGATCCGCCGCGCCTCCTTGGCCTGCCTGCCGCTGACGCAGCCAACCAGCCCGTAGATCTCGCGGCACTCGATCAGCAGCCGACGGGTCGGCTCGGAGACGCTCGACGTCTGCGGATCGCGGACGATCGGCGCCAGCGTCCCGTCGACGTCGAACAGCAGCGCGGTCCGTGACCGGTCGATCAGTAGCGGTGCGATCGCGCTGGCAAGCGAGGTTGCGGAGGTCATCGAACCTATTATGAAGGGGTGCCGAACGAGCGCATACTTCGACTTGCGATCATCGGGGTCGGCACGGGCCTCTTCAGCGGCCTCTTCGGTGTCGGCGGCGGCGTCGTCCTCGTGCCGATGCTGATCCTCTGGCTTGGCTTCGATGAGCGCAAGGCTGCAGCTACCTCGCTGCTGGTGATCGTAATTGCAGCGATTGGCGGAGCGATCACGCATCTGACCTACGGCAACATCGATCTGGTCGCTGCGCTCACGGTCGGAATCCCCGCAGTCGGAGGCGTTTTGATCGGAACCTGGCTGCAGCAGCGGATCAATGTCGCCGTCGTCCAGCTTCTGTTCTCGCTGCTCCTTGTTGCAACTGCGGCACTGGTCGCCTTCGGATGATCGTCCTGGCAATCGTCATCGGAGTTGCTGCCGGGATCCTCTCGGGCCTACTCGGCATCGGCGGCGGGATTCTGCTCGTGCCGGCGCTGGCGCTGGTCCTTGACCTCGATCACATCGATGCGGAGGCGACATCGTTGCTGGCGATCATCCCGGTCGCCGCAGTTGGCGCGTGGCGGCAGCGCAGCTACGGAAATCTCGACGTCAGGACCGGCGTCACCGTCGGGATCTTTGCCGCGCTCGCCGCCGTTGGCGGAGTTGCGCTGGTCAACGCGCTCGACGAGCGACTGATCCGCTACTTCTTCGCGGTTCTCATGGTGTACGTCGCCTGGCGGCTCGCATCGGGCGCGATCAGGCAACTGCGCGCCGAAGCGGCCTCAGCGACCGAAGGCTGACTTCGGCGCCATACGGGTTGCCCCGGGCGATTCATCGAGTACGGTTGAAGGGTGGCATCGATGATTTGGGAAGAGCGGCCGGACGGGCTTCGAGCCCCGGCGATGATCTGCGCTTTCGGCGGTTGGAACGACGCCGGCGAAGCGGCGACCTCGGCGGTCAACTTCCTTGCCTCCTCACTGGACGCCTACCGCTTCGCGCACCTTGACCCGGAGGAGTTCTACGACTTCCAGGCGACTCGGCCGCAGATCAAGCTGGTCGAAGGCGAAGCCCGCGAGATCACGTGGCCGATGGTCGAGATCTGGGCGGCTAAGGCTCCGCGCGCTCCGCGCGACCTGATCCTGCTGACCGGGCCGGAACCATCGATGCGCTGGCAGACTCTCTGCAGCAGCGTTGTTGACCTAGCCGATGCGCTTGGAGTGCAGATGATCGTCTCGCTCGGCGCGTTGCTGGCAGACGTCCCGCACACGCGGCCGGTGCCGATGGTCGGAGTCACGAGCGACGAGGCGCTGGCCGAGCGTGTTGGCCTTTCTCCCACCTCCTATGAGGGGCCGACCGGCATCACCGGCGTGCTCCACAGCGCCTGCGAGGCTTCCGGGATTCCGTCGGCAAGCCTCTGGGCCAGCGTCCCGCACTACGTCGCGGCCGCCCCTAATCCGAAGGCGTCGCTCGCGCTGGTGCGCAAGCTTGAGTCACTCGTTGGCATCAGCTTCGACGCGACCGATCTTGAACGCGCGGCATCCGACTACGAGCGCCGCGTGAGCAGCGCGGTCGCGGGCGACGACGAAGTGCGCCAGTTCGTCGAGCGCTTGGAGCAGGCCAGCGACGCCGATGGATCCGATCTTGAATCGGGAGAGGTTCCGTCGGGCGACGTTCTGGCGAGGGAGTTTCAGCGCTTCCTCAACCAGCGCGGCGACGACGCCTAGATCTCGGCTGCGGGGCAGGCGATCCGGAAGTCGCAGTAGCCGCAAGCACTGGCGCTCGGCGTCGGCTCAAACTCTTGCGCGCTGATCGAGGCAGCGACCTCGTTGACCGTTTCGGCGATCCAGTCGCGGTCGATCTCGCTGGCGGGCACCGGAATCTTCTCGTCGTCAAGGACGTAGTGGTAGCTCTGCAGCTCCGACTCCACCTGCCAGGCCTCTCGTGCTGCGACGGCGTAGAGCGAGAGCTGGATGTCCTC
>WLNX01000036.1 GCA_009699565.1 Actinomycetota bacterium
GCCGGTTGAAGAGATCACACTTGACCGTGTTTTCATCGGCTCCTGCACCAACTCGCGGATCGGCGATCTTCGCGCCGCAGCCGGCGTAATCAAGGGACGCAAGGTCGCAGAGTCGGTCTACGCGATGGTCGTTCCGGGATCGGTGCAGGTCAAGAAGCAGGCCGAGGAGGAAGGCCTCGACAAGATCTTCAGCGACGCGGGATTCGACTGGAGGGGCGCAGGCTGCTCAATGTGCCTGGGTATGAATCCCGACACGCTTCAGCCGGAGGAGCGCTGCGCGTCAACCTCCAACCGAAACTTCGAGGGGCGTCAGGGACGGGGCGGACGCACTCATCTGGTGAGTCCGCAGATGGCCGCCGCTGCGGCAATCGAGGGAAGATTCGTTGACATCCGAGACTGGGACGGGGAGTAGTTGTGGATCCGATTGACGTCATCGACGGGAAGGTTTCGGTGCTCGACAGGGACGACGTCGACACCGACCAAATCATCCCCAAGCAGTTCCTGAAGCGAATTGAGCGAACCGGCTTCGGTGAGTTCCTCTTCCACGACTGGAAGCAGGAGGAGGGCTGGGAACTGGACCCCAACCCGATTCTTGTGGCCGGTCGAAACTTCGGCTGCGGCTCCTCCCGCGAGCACGCACCGTGGGCACTTGAGGATTACGGCTTTAGAGCGATCATCGCGCCATCGTTCGCCGACATCTTCTTTTCCAACTCGACCAAGGTCGGCCTCCTGCCGGTCCGGCTTACCGTCGACGAATGCAAGGCAATTGCCGACGCGGGCGCTGCTCGAATCGATCTCGACGCGCAGCAGGTGACCTATGGAGACGGTCAGGTCGCGAACTTCGATCTCGACCCGGAGATCAAGCGCCGGCTCCTCGACGGGCTCGACGACATCGCGCTGACAATGTTCGAGACCGAACTGATCGACGCATATGAGTCGACGATGGAGCGGGTAGGGCCCGTCACGACGTCACTGTGAGCGGCTCGCGAGTAGCGCTGCTTCCCGGTGACGGGATTGGTCCCGAAGTGATCGACGCTGCAGTAGTGGTCTGCGATTCCTTCTGCCCAGGCGATTACCAATTCGAGACCCACCTCTTTGGCGGCTGTTCGATCGACGCGAGCGGCACGGCAATGACCGATGAAACGCTTGAAGCCTGTAGGGCTGCCGATGCGGTGCTCCTTGGCGCGGTAGGGGGCCCCAAGTGGGATACGACCGACGCGGACGCGCCGCGCCCTGAACAAGGCCTCCTAGGCCTGCGCAAAGGGCTCGGCCTGTTTGCAAACCTCCGGCCCGTCCGTGCGATCGCGGCTCTGGTGGACGCAAGTCCACTGCGTCCAGAGCGCATCGAGGGAACAAACCTTCTCGTTGTCCGCGAGTTGACCGGCGGCATCTACTTTGGGGAGAAGAAGCGGACCGAGCTGATGGCAAGCGACCTCTGCGAGTACAGCGTTGAGGAGGTCGAGCGGATCGCGCGGGTCGCCTTCTCGGCTTCAAGAGGCAAGGTGTCGAGCATCGACAAGGCCAACGTTCTTGAGACGAGCAGGCTTTGGCGCGAGGTTGTAACGCGGGTTCACGCAGAGGAGTTCCCGCAGGTGGAGCTCGAACACGTCCTGGTCGACAACGCGGCGATGCAGCTTGTCTCTACGCCGGGTCAGTTCGACGTCATCCTCGCCGAGAACCTGTTCGGCGACATCCTCAGCGATGAGGCGGCGATGATCACGGGATCAATCGGAATGCTCCCGTCGGCAAGCATCGGCAACCCGGATGGACCGGGGCTGTTTGAGCCTGTTCACGGCTCGGCTCCCGACATCGCAGGGCAGGGCATCGCCAACCCGCTGGCAATGATCCTGTCGCTTGCGATGATGATGAGGCACGGATTCGGCCGCGAAGAGCAGGCGCTGGCAGTAGAATCGGCCGTCGATCAAGCCCTGGCGGGCGGCCTGAGGACGGCCGACCTCGGCGGCTCCGCTACGACCGACGAAGCCACGGCAGCCGTCTTGGCCCATCTGAAGTAGCGCGAAAACTAGGAGCAGACGGTGCAAGCAAGCGATCAAATCTGGATGAACGGCAAGTTTGTGCCCTGGGAGGACGCCCAGGTACACGTGCTCACGCACGCGCTGCACTACGGAACTTCTGTGTTCGAAGGCGTTCGTTGCTACGACACGGAACTCGGGCCGGCAGTGTTCCGCCACCGTGACCATGTTGACCGGCTCTTTGCTTCGGCAAGGGCTTACTTCATGGATCTGCCGTTTACCGCTGACGAGATCCAGAGCGCGACGCTCGAGCTGATCTCCCGCAACGGGCTGCGGTCCTGTTACATCAGGCCGATCGCCTACCGCGGGTACGGTTCGATGGGTCTGTTCCCGCTCACCGTTGACGTAGACGTGACAATTGCCTGCTGGGAGTGGGGCCTCTATCTCGGAGAGGACGGCAAGCGTGACGGAATCCGCGGCAAGATCAGCAGCTGGCGACGGATTTCGCCAAACGCTCTGATCCCTTACGCCAAGGCTGGCGGTCAGTACCTGAACAGCATCCTCGCCAAGGTTGAGGCGCACAATGCCGGCTACGACGAAGCGATCCTGCTCGACCATCTCGGCAATGTCTGCGAGGGAACCGGGGAGAACATCTTCGTCATCCGTGACGGGGAGATCGCGACGCCGCCGATGACTTCGTCAATCCTTGAGGGAATCACGCGTGCATCGATCATCAAGATCGCAGCAGACATGGGCCACACGGTCGTCGAGCGCGAGATTGCAGCCGACGAGCTGGCGCTGGCTGACGAGGTATTCCTGACCGGCACCGCCGCCGAGATGGTGCCGGTGCGCGAGATCGATGACCGTCCAGTCGGGGAAGGCAAGCCGGGGGAGATCACCAAGGCCTTGCTTGAGGTCTACGAGGACGCACTCCACGGGCGCGACGAGCGCTACACCGATTGGCTCGACCCAGTCCCCGAGGGCCCCAGCGGCGGCAAGGCAGACGCGGCATGAGCACAAGGCAGCGACGAATTCGGGAGCGGCCCGCGCAATAGCGCGCGCCGCGACCAGCTACACGGCGCCTATCGAGGTGCCATTCGTACTGCCCTGCTTAAGAGAAGGACCCAATAGATGAACTCGACAATCCAGCTATACGACGCGACCCTCCGAGACGGAATGGGTGGCGGCGGGATGAGCCTCACCGCGCAGGAGAAGTTGCGCGTAGTCGAACGGCTCGACGCACTCGGCATCGACATGATTGAGGCCGGATTCCCCTCGTCCAATCCCAAAGAGGCAGAGCTCTTTGAGCTGCTTGCGGCCGCTCCGCTTTCGACCGCCGTGATCGTTGCCTTCGGAATGACACGTCGGCGCGGAGTGTCGGCCGAGAACGACGAGGGCCTCAATGTTCTTGCGGCGTCGATAGCGCCTGCCGTGACGCTCGTAGGGAAGTCGTCCCCGCTGCACGTCGAAAAGGTCGTGCGGGTCTCGCGCGAAGAGAACCTCGAGATGATCGCCGGGTCTGTCGCTTTCATTGCAGGCGCCGGCAAACGAGCACTCTTCGACGCGGAGCACTTCTTTGACGGCTGGCGCGAGGATTCGCAGTACGCGCTCGAAACGCTGCAGGCCGCCATCGACGCTGGGGCCGAACGGGTCGTCCTCTGCGACACGAACGGCGGCTCGATGCCCAGCCAGATAACTGAAACCGTGCTCGCGGTTCGCGAGGCGCTTCCGAACGCGCTGATCGGGATCCACACCCACGATGACGGCGGCTGCGCCGTAGCTAATTCGCTGGTGGCGATCGAGGCCGGCGCTACGCAGGTCCAGGGGACACTGAACGGCATCGGGGAGCGGACAGGCAACGCAAACCTTGTCACGATCAACGCCGACCTCCAGCTAAAGAGGGGCATCGAGGGACTCGCTGCCGAGAACCTCGCACGGCTGACCGAAACCGCGCACTTCCTTGACGAGCTGCTCAACCGGGCCCCCAACCCTGCCCAACCGTACGTCGGCAAGAACGCGTTTGCCCACAAGGCCGGCATGCACGCAGCCGGTGTCAGTGCTGATCCCGGAACCTTTGAACACATCGACCCTTCACTGGTCGGCAATCGCAGCGAGGTCATTGTCTCCGAGCTGGCCGGGCGAGCCACGATCGCCGAGAAGGGGAGCCTGGCGGGTCTCGATCTAGATGCCGCCGTCAGCGCTCGCATCGTCGATAAGGTCAAAGAGCTCGAGCATGCGGGGTACCAGTTTGAGGCAGCCGACGGCTCTTTCGAATTGCTGATGCGCCGAGAGTCGGGCAGCTACGAACCTCTCTTCAGGCTTGAGAGCTGGAGTGTCACCGTTGAGCAGTCGGCCGACGGTGCGGTTGCTAGCGAGGCGACGATTGTCATCTGGCTCGGCGATCAGCGTTACGAGCGGCGCGCAACCGGGAACGGTCCCGTCAACGCGCTCGACAGCGCTCTTCGAAGCGCAATCGTCGAGGTGCACCCGGAGGTCGCCGATGTCGAGCTCGTCAACTACAAGGTGAGGATCCTCGACGAGAGCCATGGAACTGATGCGGTCACTCGCGTCCTCATCGATGCATCGGACGGCGAGCGAGTATGGGGCACCATCGGTGTTGGCGAGAATGTCATTGCCGCCTCGTGGCAGGCGCTTGTTGACTCGCTTGAGTTCATCCATCAGCCTGCGCTGGACAAGAAGGACGGGCAGCCGTGAGCGATCCGATCCCGCTCGCCAAACCGGTCCTGGGTCAGGCGGAGGAGGACGCCGTGATCGCAGTACTGCGCTCGGGGCACCTCTCGCTTGGTCCGCGGGTGCCAGCGTTTGAAGAGGCGTTCGCGGTGAAGGTGGGAGCACCCTTCGCGAGCGCAGTGTCCAGCGGGACGGCCGGCCTCCAACTTGGCCTTCGTGCGATTGGAGTCAAGGACGGGGACGAAGTCGTCACATCTCCACTCTCCTTTGTCGCCAGCGCCAACGTCTGCGTGATGGAGCGCGCGCGGCCCGTCTTCGTCGATATCGATCCGGTCACGCTGACAATCGATCCCAGTGCCGCCGCGGCCGCGGTGACAGATCGGACGACGGCGATTCTTCCTGTTCACATATTTGGCTACCCCGCCGACATGGCGGCGCTGGACAAGATCGGTCTGCCGATGGTCGAAGATGCCTGTGAAGCGCTAGGCGCCCGCTATAGCGACGGCGCAGCGGTCGGAAGCCGCAGCAACCCTGCAGTCTTCGGTTTCTACGCCAACAAGCAGATCACCACCGGCGAGGGGGGAATGGTGACTGTCGGCGAGCTCTCACTGAAGGAGCAGATCGACTCGGAGCGCAACCAGGGGCGCTCGGCCGACATGGCCTGGCTCGAACACGACCGGCTGGGATTCAACTACCGCCTCAGTGACATTGCCTGTGCGATCGGCCTCGCACAGCTCGACCGTCTGGATCAGATGATCGCTGACCGGCAGCGCGTTGCCGATCTCTACTACGAGAACCTTGCGCCGGTAGAGGGGCTTTCTCTGCCTTGCGCTAATCAGGGAGAGGCACGCCGCGGCTGGTTCGTCTTCGTGGTGCAACTTCCACAGGGGGTCGATCGCGACGACACGATTCGGAGCCTCGGCAAGCTTGGCATTCAGTCCAAGCCCTACCTCCCGGCGATCCACTTGATGGCCTTCTACCGCGAGAGGTTTGGCCACACCGAGGGCGAATTTCCCGTCTGCGAGTCGGTCGCAGCGCAATCGGTCGCTCTACCGTTCTTCCCGGAAATGACCGAGGGCCAGGTTGAACGGGTCTGTGCAGCGCTGCGCGAGATTCTCGGTCAGACCTAGACTGCGGCACGATGAGCCGCTTCAGTGAATCCCCTGATCCCGCCTTCGACGCGATCAACCGCTCCCTCGACGTAGACAAACGGCTGTGGCCGTACGACATCGCTCTGTCGAGGGCGCACGTGACGATGCTTGCTGCCCAAGGCATCATCAAGCAGGACGACGCCGGTGTGATCCAAGACGCCCTCAATGCAGTTGCCGGGGAATTGGAAGCAGGAATCTTCCCGTTTGAACCGTCCGACGAGGACATCCACATGGCGATTGAGCGGCGCGTTACTGAGATAGCGGGAGAGGCTGGTGGGCGCATTCACACCGCCCGATCCCGCAACGATCAGGTGGCAACCGATCTGGTCCTCTTTACGCGCGACGCCGCTGGTGAGGCAATCGACGCCATCGAGCGGCTGATGGAGACGCTGATCGAAAAGGCTGAGGCGCACCTTGACTGGGCGCTCCCCGGTTACACCCATCTGCAGCGCGCCCAGCCGATCTATCTGTCGCATCACCTGCTCGCCTATGTCTGGATGCTTGCCCGCGATCGAGACCGCTTTCGGTTTGTCCTTTCGCAGTGCGACGAGCTTCCGCTTGGCGCCGGAGCGCTTGCGGGAGTCAACTTCGACACCGATCGACAGCTCGTGGCCGGTGAGCTCGGCTTCCCGCGCGTATCGGCAAATTCACTCGACGCGGTCAGTAGTCGCGACTTCATTCTCGACTACATGTCCGCTGCGGCAGTCTGCGCGACTCACCTTTCACGCCTCGGCGGCGAGCTCGTCCTCTGGTCTAGTCAGGAGTTCGGCTTCGTCGCCTTGCCCGACCGCTGGACCAGCGGATCCTCGCTGATGCCGCAGAAGAAGAACCCTGATGCGGCCGAGCTGCTGCGCGCTAAGGCTCCGCGCACAGTCGGCAATCTCTCGTCGTTTTTCGGCGTTCTCCACGCTCTGCCCCTGGCCTACAACAAGGACATGCAAGAGGACAAGGAGTACCTGTTCGACTCCGTGGACACGCTTGACCTCTCTCTTGCAGCGGCAACGGGAATGATCGATGGCGCTGTCTTTAACCGCGACGCGATGAGCGATGCGGCCTCCGACTCGATGATCGCGGCGACCGACCTCGCCGATTCGCTTGTGAAGCTGGGTGTCCCATTCCGCGAAGCACACGCGACGATCGGCAAGTTGGTCCGCGAAACCCTCGATTCGGGGCGCACCCTAGACTCGCTCTCGCTTGAGGAGCTGCGGCAATACAGCTTGTTTTTTGACGAAGAGACGACCGGTCTGCTCTCGCAGCAGGCTTGGCTTGAATCGAAGGACAGCCTCGGTGGAACGGCTTCGCGCCGCGTGGCGGATCAGCTCGCAGCAGCCCGTGGCCTGATCTCCTAACCGTCAGCCGGTTGGCGTGCTGCCGCCACCGGATGACGAATCTGGAGCCGGGGCTGGCTCCGGCGTCGGAGCCGGTGCGGGGGTGGGGGCGACTTGGTTTCCGCCGCCGCCGCCGCCACCTCCTCCATTACCACTCGAGGACCCGTCGCTCATCGGCGCCGAGTACTGCCCGTCGGCTCCGCTAGTCGCGGATTTGCCAGCATCCTTACCCGCCCGCGAGTTAGCGCGCTGCTCCATTATCGCCTGGAGCTGAATCACAAAGTCGTGCCAGATCTGGGCCGGAAAGGTTCCGCCGGCAACCGGGCTGCCGTCATATTCGGTCTTCATCGGCTGCGTTCGATCGGCGTACCCCACCCAGACTGCGATCGTGTAGCGGTCGGTGAATCCGGAGAACCAGGCGTCGCCAAAGTTTTCGGTCGTCCCGGTCTTACCTGCTGCGAAGCCGCCATAGCTGGCGAGCTTGCCGGTTCCGGAAGTCACCACTGTCTGCATCTGAGAGGTCACAGCCTGAGCCAGCGCGGGGGATATGACCTTTGCTGTCTTGCGCTTGTTCCGCTCAATCAGCTGGTTGGTGTCGACGTCGCGAACCTCCCCAATACCGACCGGCCCGCGGTTTGGAGCGCTCAGGGTTCCCCAAACGCGCCGCCCGTTGTTCGCAAACGTTTCGTAGGCGTGAGCCCAATCCAGCACGGAGACCCCCTGCTTGAACGCGCCGAGCGTCATCGCGGGGTTCTCGGAGACCGGGGAGCGCACTCCCATCTTGCGGATCAGCTTCGATATCCGCTTAGTTCCGGTTGCCAGTCCAACGGCCGCGAAGACTGCGTTGTCGGAGTAGGTGAGGGCGGAGCCGAGGTCGCGCGTTCCTGCATATGAGTTGTCGAAATTGTTCACGGTGAACTTCTCGCCGTCGTTTGTCCCGGGCACGTCGAAGACTCGCTTGCGCGACTCCCACATGGACCCCAGGCCGTAGCCCTTCTTGAGTGCGGCCGCGAGAATGAACGGCTTGACGGTCGAACCGGGCTGACGCTGTCCCTGCGTCGCCAGGTTGAACGGCCGAGTCTGGTAGTCGCGGCCGCCAATCAGCGCCCTAACTTCTCCGGTCTTGTTGTCGATCGCGACCAAGGCAGCCGACGGCCCATCGGCGTTGGGGAGGTTCTGATCGATGGCCCGCTGAGCGGCCTCTTGGAAGTCGAGATCGAGGCTGGTCCTAACACGTAACCCGCCCTCGAACGCGCGGCGCGCCCCGAAGTGGTCCACTAGTTGCTGGCTCACCCAAGTTGTGTAGTAGGGAGCCTTTGTATCGACCGAAGGCGGCACCACGAGGCCCGGCAGGGCTTCGGCATTGGCCTGCGCGAACTCGGCCGAGGTTATGCGACCTTGCGCTCGCATCTTCGACAGGACGATCTGTCGGCGCCGCAGTGCTGCCTCCGGGTGCGCCACCGGATCGAAGGCCGTGGGGTTGGCAATCACCGCAGTCAGCAAGGCGGCCTCGGGCGCGTTCAGCTCGGTTGCGCAGGGCCGGGCACGCGTCCCGCAGCCGACATGGTTCGCGTCGCGTCCGAAGTAGACCCGCGCAGCCGACTCGATGCCGTACGCGCCGTTGCCAAAGTAGATCGAGTTGAGGTACTCGCTGAGAATCTTCTCTTTGGACCACTTTCGCGTTAGGTGGTAAGCCAGAGCTGATTCCCGGAGCTTCTGCACCACTGTCCTCTGATTTTGAGCCTTCATCGCGTTCTTCACGAACTGCTGAGTGATGGTGGATCCACCTTGACGCGAGCCGCCGGTGAGCGTGTCTTGGACGAACGCGCGCATGATGCCACGAGGGTCGACTCCGTTGTTCTCGTAGAAGCGCTGGTCCTCAACCGAGATCACCGCGTTGCGCATGAACGGCGAGATCGCCGAATACGGGATAAGGACACGATTGCGGCTGCTCTTGAGAATTCCCAGCTGCCTACCCCGAGCATCGAGCAGGACCGAGTTCCTAGCGGTCTTGAAGCCGTTCTCGTTCTCGAGGTTCGGGAGCTCGGAAGCAACGGCCATCATCATCCCGAAGACGGTCGAGACCCCGGCTAGCGCGATTAACGGAACCGCGATCAGAAGAAGACGCCAGCGTTTGACGCGTGGCTTGCGAACCCTCGCTGCCGCCGGCTCCGCTACGGGCGGCTCCTGCGATTGGGTCTCTGGTTCGTCTTCGTTCATCGGTCTTGATCTGCGGTGATGACTTGCCCCGTTGGGCGCCGAAACACCGTCAAGCCTCCTCGGAAGCTCCAGTCCGTCGAAGCGTCCTCCTCTGCACTCAGACTAGCATTGGCTCCGATGAAATCCGCCGCTTCAAATTCCGCCCACCTGACCCGCAATGCAGCGGAAGAGATGCCTGCCGGAGAGCTCAAACGGAAACTCCTGCTGGCCGAGTCGGAGAACCGTGCCCTCCGCGTCAAGCTTGGCCTTGACCCAACAGCTCCCGACATCCATTTGGGTCACACGGTGGTGCTGCAGAAGCTGCGCGAGTTTCAGGACGCCGGTCACAAGGTGGTCCTCATCGTCGGCGATCAGACCGCCCGGGTGGGTGACCCGAGTGGTCGCTCGGAGACGCGTCCCGTACTAACTGGTGCCGAGATTCTGGCTAATGCACAGACCTATGAGGCCCAGGCGGCACTGATTCTTGACCAGGATCCGGCTCGCTACGAACTGCGATTCAACAGCGAATGGCTGGATATGTCGATGGACGACCTGCTCGGCTTGGTCCGCACCACCACCGTCGCCCAGTTGCTCGAAAGGGAGGACTTCGCGAACCGGTACAAGAGCGGGGAGCCAATCTCCATCCTTGAACTTCTATATCCCCTGATGCAGGGGTACGACTCGGTTGCCGTCCAATCGGATGTCGAGCTTGGCGGCACCGACCAGACCTTCAACATTCTCCTTGGTCGTGACATCCAGCGCCATTACGGAGTTCCAGAGCAGGCAGTCCTCACGATGCCGATACTTCCGGGGATCGACGGCGTTGACAAGATGTCCAAGACGAAGGGCAACGAGATCGCGATCACGGCGGCCCCTGACGAGATGTTTGGGCGGACGATGCGGCTGCCCGATGAAGCGATGGAATCGTGGTTCCACCTGCTCGCGGTAGCTGCCCCTCCTCAGGGAACAGCACCCCGCGAAGCGAAGGCGTCCCTGGCAAAGGCGTTGGTCGAGCGCTTTCACGGAGAAGAGGCCGCCAGCGCCGCTGAGGCTCAGTTCAACAGCCAGTTCGTCGCCCACGAAGTCCCTGACGATGTCGAACTCTTCTCAATCGCGGCGGATGGAGAGCAAGTCCACCTTCCCTCCGTGCTCGCAGAAGCGTTCGGAATATCCCGCTCGGAGGCTCGGAGGCTCCTTGAACAGGGGGGAGTCAAGGTCGACGGTGCCCAGATCGCACCCGAGGCGCTCGACATCTCGTGCGAGGCCCTAGAAGGGGCGATCGTGCAGATCGGCCGGCGCCGCTTCAAGAAGTTCAAAATCGTCCGATAAAACTCGGCGAAACCCTGCTACGATGCGGAGCGGTCATCGATAGGCGGAGGTTTCTCCTTCTTTGACTCGGTCCCAACTTAGTGTTGGGCGCCCTCCGCGGGGGAATCCCCCTCGTGACCGGGTGAGTCGGTCTTTGAAAACTCAACAGCATGCGTACCTCCGGGTCTATACACCTGACCCGGATGTGCGTCCAGGTTCGAACCGCCAGTTGTCGGCTTGCCGACTTCGTGGCGGTCTGAGTAGTAACCAGTCAAGACCGCGGCGCCCCGTGTACGAGGCGTCGCAGATAAAAGGTCATGGCAAACTCTCAAACATTGGAGTAAGGGCCTTAGGGCCTGAATTCGATGCACTTTATGGAGAGTTTGATCCTGGCTCAGGACGAACGCTGGCGGCGTGCTTA
>WLNX01000037.1 GCA_009699565.1 Actinomycetota bacterium
CTGCCGAGCACTGGGTCGCAGTTCTCGCTGCGCGCAAGGATCAGATGAATCTTGCCGTCAACATTTCGATTGGTTCGAGCGCGCAGATCGCGCTCTTTGTTGCGCCGGTCCTGATCCTCGCTTCGCACCTGATGGGCCCGCACCCGATGGCGCTCGTCTTCAACGGATATGAGCTTGCCGCGCTGATCCTCTCGGCCCTGATCGCCGGACAGGTCACGCAGGACGGACGATCGACGTGGTTTGAGGGTCTCCAGCTGCTGGCCGTCTACGTGATCATCGCGTTCTCGTTCTTCATCGCCTGACCGCCGCTGCGCAATGCGCAATGATCCCATGCCGTGCGCCTCGATTCGATCAACCCCGGAGACGTCGTCCGCGTTTCAATTCGCGGCCGCGTCTTTCACGCGCTCGTTCGCGGCAGCGACCCGGCCGGCCTGCAGATAGAGCCGATCGAGCGTGGTTTCACTCAGCGCCACGTCAAGGCGCGGGATGTCGTCGAGCACTGGGCCAAAGGAGGACGCCCGCGCGGCGCCTCGGCCCGTGCGGTCAATCCCGAGCAGCGTTCGCTGGACGACCTCTTCGACCACTAGCCCGCCTGTCGACGGCGGGCGCGTCATACTTTGCGGCGTGTCTCCGCGCCACACCGACGAGGCTGTCGCCGCCGCCGTTCCGGTTGCCGCTGCGCGCGCTGCAGCAGGCGTCGGCGCAGGCCCTGGAACCGCCGATCCGCTCGTGGCCGAGCTGCGCCGCGCGGGGCTGCTTCCGTTGCTCGTTCTTCACCTGCTCTCTTCGGGCCCCTCTTACGGGAATGCCCTGATCGAGGGGATCAGCATCTCCACCGGCGGACTCATCACCGTGAATCCAAACACGATGTACCCGCTGCTCCGCACGCTGGAGGAGCAGCAGTTCGTCACCGGCGAGTGGGAGCACCCCGAGCGGCGCTCGCGCCGCTTCTACGCGATCACGCCAGACGGAGAGCAAGAGCGCAAGCGGCTGGCGGAGGTCCTGATCCCGCGCCTCGCAGAAGTCGCCTCGGCGCTCGAACTTCTCCGCCGCGAGCTTCAGTGAGCACGGCCAGCGCCGAACGGCTGATCGGCGGCGCAGCACTTTCCGAGGTCGAACCGCTCTGGTACCAGATCGAGCTGTGGCCACTCTTCGTGGACGGGCTCCAGTCGGTCGTGAGCGTTGAAGGCGAGAGACCACTGCCCGGCTCGGTCGTCATCTGGCGCACCGGGCAAGCGGGCAGAGGAACGGTCGAGGAGACGGTCGCCGAGTACGTGCCAGGGGAGGGGCAGCTCCTGGTCGTGGAGGACTCGGCGATCAGCGGCCGCCAGCGGGTGACCTTCGAGCAGATCGACCGAGGGACGCTTGTCGGGCTGGAGCTCGACTACCGGCTCAATCGCGGCGGACCCCTGCGGGCTCTAACCGACCTTCTCTTCATCCGTCGTGCCCAAGCCGAGTCGCTGCGCCGCACGCTGGCGGCCTTCGCCGCGCTTGTCGAAGAGCGGTCCTAGCGGATCAATGCAGCCCGAGCCCGAAGGGCGGCTTCAAGCCGCCCGAGCGTCGCGGCAGTAGCGGCGATCTGAACATCGCTAAGGCCGCCGATCAGTGCAGTGTCGGCGGCGTCGCGAATCGCCGCAGCGCCTGAGTCAAGCTCCTCGATCCGCGCGTCAATGTCGCCTTGCCCGGCCCAGGAAGTGAGCTCTGCGAGGGCAGCGCGCAGAGCGCAGTCGAGCTGCAGCGCAGCTTCGCGCCAGCGCTCGCAATTGACGTCGGCGCGGGCCCTTAGCGCCAGCTCTTCGCAGGCCATGGCAACGTCGCGGCCCGCGAGCACGCTTGCCAGTCTTTCCTGCGGACTGAGAATCGCCTGTCGCTTGCGCCTCGCCGCGACGAGGTTCACGTCCATTGCAGACTCCCAGCGGCCGTGGGCCACCTGCTCGCCCAGGCCGGTCCCGACGCGCATGACCAGTGCCTGATCGGCAGCTATGCCGTGCGCGTTTGGATCGGCGGCCACGACCCGCTGAACCTGAAGCACGGTGTTGATCACCGACAGGCCGGTCAAAGCCTCGCTCTCGAGATCGGCATTGTGGAGCCATTCCTTCGGATCAACTTCCAGTGGCCGGGCGTCAATCAGGGTCGCGCGCCCGATCGGCACAGCGGTCGGCTCCGGCTCGGGGGCCGCGCTGCGGGCTCGGCGCCTGCGGCGGCGGGCTGCGCCGAGCGTGGACAGCACGAGCACGTGAGTGGGCTCGCCCGCATGTCCCCGAACGACATAGCGGCCGTCTGCCGGGCCCAGCGGCCAAGGCGCTTCGACCTGCACGAATCGGAAGTTGATCGGCTCCACGGAGGTCTTCGAAACTACCACTGAGCAGTGCACCCCATCTGCGCGCTTGGAGTACCGTTGAAGTACAAGCCGTCAACTAAGGGATTCAGATGACTGAGGAAAGCGCCGAAGGACTGAGGGATCGATTTACCCGCGGAAGCGAAGACGCGATCGGTCGCGTCGCTCAGGAATTGCTTGAGAACCCAGTTGTCAGCAGCGCGATTGCACGCGCCTTCGAGGCACGCGAGCGCGCAACGCAGGCACAGGAAGTCGCCATGGGCGCGCTCAATCTGCCCTCGGCCGCAGACCTTGAGCGCTTGACTCGGCGGGTGCGCTCCGTTGCGCAGCGCTTGGAAGGCATTGAGGATTCGGTCGATCGTCTCGACGAGCGGCTGTCGAAGAACGTTCAGGTTTCGCTTGAAGAGACTCTTGCTGCGATCAACCTGCGCCTTACGGCCATCGAAGCGCTGCTCGAAACCGACGCCAAGTAGTCAGTTCGGTCGGCCAACCAGAGCCGAGGCTCCGGCTTCGCCGAGACGGTTGGTGGCGCGCTCCAAGGCGATCCCTTCGAGCCGCTCGCCTGCTCCTGCCGACGCGTCCGTGACCATCAGCACCACCGCCAGCGGAAGTTTCCTCAACTGGGCTACAGCCAACAGCGCTGCGGCCTCCATCTCGACCGCCAGCGCTCCCGATGATTTCCAGCGTTCTACGCGTTCGCTCCCGCGTTCGTAGAACAGGTCGGCACTTACGATCGCTCCGCTGTGGTCGGCTACTGCGTTGAGGTGCTCGGTCAGCTCGCGGTCCGGGATCAGAGGCTCCTCGCCGACGAGCGCATGACTGGTGCCGTCGGCCCCGGCGACCGCGCTGGCGCAGACCAGATCGCCAAGCTTCAGGGAGTCGCTCAAAGCTCCGCAGGAGCCGATCCGCACGGCCCGCTGGAGGCCCAGGTCGCAGAGTTCCTCAAGCACGATCGCGGCGCTGGGGCCTCCCATGCCGTGACTCATGATCGTAAGCGGCTCTCCGTCCACAGCGGTTCCCGTGTAACCCCACAGGCCGCGATTGTGGTTGAACATCTTCGGCCCTTCGGTGAGCGTCTGGGCCAGCGCGAGCGCGCGCCCCGGGTCGCCGGTCAGCAGTGCTCGGGCGGCCAGAGGTGCCGTCGGGTGGATGTGGCGCGGGACGGCAGTCATCAGCGAGCGAGAGTATTGTGAACGCATGTCCAAAGATCAGAAGAAGTCAGGAAAAGGCAAGAACAAGAAGCGCGCATCCCGCAGCGACCAAGTCCGCTCGGCGGTCGATCAGGCGTTTCAGACAGCCGGCGCGCAGCTGCGTCCGGACCGTGCTCAGGACATCGCCGACGAGCTCGCTGCGGCAGCGCAGAGGGTTCGCGACGTGGTTGAGGACGCTCTTCCGCCCACGACGGAGGACCTCAAGCGCCTTGAGCAGCGACTCGCAGTAATCGAGAGGCGGATCGGCGCCCTCGAGCGCGCGACGCCAGTCGCCACACGGCGCGCAGCGGCCAAGAAGCCGGCCGCTGCTCCCCGCAAGAAGGCGGCTCCGCGCAAGAAGCCGGCGCCTCGCAAGCCAGCGAGCTGATGGCGGTCGACTTCGATTCGACGGAGCAGTTCCGGACCGTCATCGATGGCGTGATGACATTGATGAGCGAGGATCCTCAGATGGGTCCGCAGCTCCGCGACGCCGATGTTCCGCAGCGGTTCGAGTTCGATGATCTTGATCTCGTCGTCAATGCCCGCGCAGCCCGCGAAGGCGAACCCGGCAACCTCCACTGGGAATGGAGCGACGAGGTTGACTGGGAGCCAAAGGTCCGACTGACGATGAGCTCGGAGGTTGCGAATCGTTACTTCCAAGGCAAGGAGAACGTTCCCGTGGCGATCGCGCGCCGCAGAATCAAAGCCGGTGGCGACGTCAAAGCGGCTTTGGCTCTGATTCCGATCACCAAGCCGATCTACCAGCTCTACCGCGAGATGCTCGAAGCCGACTACCCGCAGCTGGTCGTTTAGGAAGGTCTCGGACTGCTTCGTGTCGCGGTCCAGCGACGACCTGTCCGGAGGCACTGCGCAGAGCGGTGACGAAGCTCTCACCGCCGCCGAGGCCGCAGAGCGCGTTGGGGTATCGGTCTCAACCCTGAGGCGGTGGGCATCGCTGGGTCTGTTCACAACCAACGACACCTCTGACGGGTGGGGGCCGAGCGCAGTCGCGCAGGCCCGCGCTCTGGTGAAGTTGCGCGAGCGCGGCTACTCGATCGAGCAGATCCGCGAGGCTACCGACGACGGGCGCCTTGTCGGCTACAGCGACGAGCTTGTCGGCGAGGTCGTCGGCGAACGCTTCACTCTCGCCGAGGCCTCGAAGAAGAGCGGTCTCAAGGAATCAGAGATTGAGGAACTAATCGCGGCGCTCGGCCTGCCATCCGCTGCCGTCAACGACCTCGGTGCCGACGACGTCGAGATGTTCGGTTTCTTTTCGACCGCAATCGAATCCGGATTTCCCCGCGACGCGCTGCTTCAGACTGTCCGCGTCTACGGCCAGGCCGTCTCCAAGATCGCAGATGCCGAGGTTCGGCTGGTTCACCTTCACGTTCACGAGCCGCTGCTGCGCGACGGCGTTCCCAGCGAGAAGATCGAGCAGCAGATGGAGGGCATCACGAGTGGGCTGCTGCCGCTCTTCTCACCCGTGATCGACCATCTTCACAGGCGCTTTCTTACCCACTTTGTCGAGCAGGACATCGTTGGCCACATGGAGGATGACGGCGGGGCCAGCGAGGTCGGGCAGGTTCGCGTCGCAATCGCGTTTGCCGACCTTGCCGGCTACACACAGCTGACCGAAGAGGTCGGCGACGAGGAGGCCGCGGGGATCGTCGAACGATTTGTCGGCAACGTCAACCAGTCGCTCCCCGACGAGGCGCGAATCCTCAAGACGATCGGCGACGAAGTAATGATCGTCTCATCCGACGCTGGATCGCTGACCGACTGGGCGGTCGGCTTCCAGATGCTCAGCAACGAGCGGCCACTGCCGAGAATCGGCATTCACTGCGGCAACGTCGTATTTCGCGACGGCGACTACTTCGGGCGCGAAGTGAACCTTGCGGCCCGCGTAGCGGCAAGGGCTGCTGCCGGTGAAGTGCTCGTGACATGGCCGGTTGTTGAGACTTCCGGACGGCACCTCGAGTTCGAGCTGATCGGGGAGGTCCAGCTGAAAGGGTTTAGCCAAGCAACCGAGCTCTACCTCGCCGACCTCGCCGAGGAAAAGTGAAAGGCGGTGCGGTGACATCCGCGCTGCTCGAGCGGGTCCGCTCCGGAGGACTGCTGGCGGGGGACGAACCGGTCCTGGTCTGCCTCTCGGGCGGCCGCGACTCCGTCTGCCTGCTCGACATCGCCGCCCTCCTCTGCGGGCCGCAGGCGGTGACGGCGCTGCACGTCAACTACGGCCTGCGAGAGACCGCCGACGAAGACGAGCTCTACTGCCGCGAGCTCTGCGCGCAGCTCGGCATTGAGCTGCACGTCGAGCGCGCCGAGGCTCCTCAGGGAGGCAACACCCAGGCCTGGGCGCGCGACCTGCGCTACGGAGTCGGCGCCCAGCTCGCCGCCGCCAGCAAAGCACGTCTGGCTGCGGGCCACACCGCGAGCGATCAGGTCGAGACGATCCTTTACCGCCTCGCGGCCTCTCCCGGGCGCAGGTCGCTTGTCGGGATGGCAGATGAGCGCGGGCTGCTGGTAAGGCCGTTGCTCCGGGCCCGATTCACGCGCGACGAGACCGCCCAGTGGTGTCTCGCGAGAGAGCTCGAGTGGTGCGAGGACGAAACCAACGAGACCGACAAATATGCCCGCGGGCGCATCCGCGCCCAAGTACTGCCGGCGCTGCGGACAGTTCACCCGGCCACCGACGAGAACATTCTTCAGAGCGCAGAGCTGCTGCGCGACGAGTCGGAGGTGCTTGAGCTCGTCGTCGATACTGCGCTCGCGGGGAAGGACCGGATCGGCGTCGAGCACCTTGCTGCGCTGCCGCCGGCACTGGCGCGGCTGATCGTCCGTCGCCTGGCTGAAGCCGCGACCGGCTCGCTCTGCCCGCAGGCCGCATCGAGACTGGATGAGATTCTGCTCCTCAGTCGCGCGGCCAGCACCGCCGCGGCGCTGGATGTCGGCTCGGGCGCCCGCGCCGTGGTCGAGGGCGGGATGCTCTCCTTCGAGCGCTCTCCGGCTCGCGCTCCGCGCCCTCCGGTCGAAGGGTAGGCTCCATCGCAATGAGCATTGATCCACCGATTGGCGAGATCCTCGTCCAGCCCGACCAGCTCAAGGAGAGGGTGCGTGCACTCGGTGCACAGATCAGCGCCGACTACGCCGATCGCGACCTCCTGATGGTCGGGGTCCTAAAAGGCGCAACCTTCTTCCTCGCCGACTTGATGCGGAAGGTCACGGTCCCGTGTGAACTCGATTTCATGGCTCTGGCCTCCTACGGCTCGCAGACCGACTCGAGTGGCGTCGTTCGGATCCTCAAAGACCTCGACGTGCCGATCGTCGGCCGCGACGTCCTGATAGTTGAGGACATCGTCGATTCGGGACTGACATTGCAGTACCTGCTGCGCAATCTCGGGGCCCGCGATCCAAGGACGCTTGAGGTCTGCTCACTGCTGACCAAGCCCGAGCGCCGCAAGGCCGACGTCCCAATCAAGTACGTCGGATTCGAGATTCCGAATCGTTTCGCAATCGGCTATGGCCTTGACCACGCGGAACGCTGGCGCAACCTGCCTTATGTGGCGTCTCTGGCGCCGACGGAGGACCGC
Source organism: Actinomycetota bacterium (assembly GCA_009699565.1). Classification (GTDB taxonomy): domain Bacteria; phylum Actinomycetota; class Thermoleophilia; order Solirubrobacterales; family Solirubrobacteraceae; genus F1-60-MAGs163. Next base: position 7,119 of record WLNX01000037.1, read on the forward strand.
AAGTAGCTCAGGCGTCTGCTGTTACTCTGAGTGTTCGGTATCAGCGCCGTCATCTGAGGGCTGTCTACCTACCGTATCCCACACAATGAGCCGATTTTTCAAGAGCGCAGCCTTCCCGATTCTGATCGTTGTCGTGCTCGCGTTCTTCGCGCAGCGGCTCATCAGCGGCGGCCAGAAGGTAAAGGCCCCCACTTACAGCGAATTCATCACTCAGCTCAACAGCGGCGACCTCAAGACCGTTGACCTGAAGACGAAAGACAACACCGTCGTCGTTACGCCTCGCACCGGCAAGGAATACGAGACCGGATTCACCGACGCCGGTTCCGATCGACTTGAAGCACAGCTCCAGAGCGCCGAAGACCAGGGCAAGCTCTCCGGCGGGTACAACATTCAGGGCCGCAAGACGAGCGGTTGGCTGTCACTGCTGACCTACGTGCTGCCGTTCCTGATCTTCATCGGCTTCTGGATCTTCCTGATGAATCAGATGCAGGGAGGAGGCTCGAAGGTGATGTCGTTCGGCAAGTCCCGCGCCAAGCGGATGACGGCCGATTCGCCGAAGATCACTTTCCGCGACGTGGCAGGCGTCGACGAAGCCGTCGAAGAGCTGCACGAGATCAAGGAGTTCCTCGAGAACCCGAAGAAGTTCCAAGCGCTCGGTGCACGAATCCCGAAGGGCGTATTGCTGTTCGGGCCTCCCGGCACCGGCAAGACGCTGCTGGCCCGCGCCGTTGCGGGAGAGGCGGGAGTGCCGTTCTTCTCGATCTCCGGCTCGGACTTCGTCGAGATGTTCGTCGGGGTCGGCGCAAGCCGCGTCCGTGACCTCTTCGAGCAGGCAAAGCAGAACTCGCCCTGCATCATCTTCGTTGACGAGATCGACGCCGTCGGCCGCCACCGCGGCGCCGGCATGGGCGGTGGGCACGATGAGCGCGAGCAGACGCTCAACCAGCTGCTTGTCGAGATGGACGGATTCACGATGACCGACAACGTCATCCTGATCGCCGCCACCAACCGCCCGGACATCCTTGACCCGGCCCTGCTTCGTCCCGGCCGCTTCGACCGCCAGATCGTGGTTGACCGCCCCGACCGCAAGGGCCGCGCGCGGATCCTCGATGTTCACACGCGCGGCAAGCCGCTGGCGAAGGAGATCGACACCGACACGCTTGCTGGGCAGACACCCGGCTTCACCGGCGCCGACCTCGCAAACCTCGTCAACGAAGCTGCCCTGCTCGCCGCTCGTCACGGCAAGCGCGAAGTCACCCAGGTCGAGCTTGAAGAGGGCATCATGCGAGTAATCGCAGGGCCCGAGAAGAAGACCCGCGTGATGAGCGACAAGGAACGGCTGATCACAGCCTTCCACGAGATGGGCCATGCAATCGTCGGCCACTACCTCGAGTTCTCCGACCCGGTCCACAAGATCTCCATCGTCAGCCGCGGACAGGCGCTTGGTTACACGATCTCAATGCCGCAGGAAGACCGCTTCCTCACCACCCGAGCAGAGCTGCTCGATTCGATGGCAATGACGCTTGGCGGCCGTGCAGCCGAGGAGATCGTCTTCGACGAGATCACAACCGGCGCATCCAACGACATCGAGAAGGTCACCGCGACCGCAAAGCAGATGGTGATGCGCTTCGGCATGAGCGAGCGGCTTGGGCCACGCGTCTTCGGCCGCGATCAAGGCCAGCCTTTCCTTGGCCGCGAGTTTGCCTCCGAGCCCGATTACTCGGATGAGATCGCACGCGAGATCGATGACGAGATTCGTCGCATCGTCGAGTCTGCCCACCAGCGCGCGAAGGACATGCTTACCGAGCACCGTGAGGCACTCGAATCAACCTCGCGCATCCTGCTCAAGCGTGAGACGATCGAACGCGATGAATTCCTGGCACTGCTTGGCGGAAAGACCGAAGAGGATGTCTTCGGTCCCGACGACGCTCCCGCTCCGCCGAGTGACGGCGCGCCCGAGGGTGCCGGCGAATCCGAGCGTGACACTCCGCGTCCGCTTCCCCGCCCCGGCCTCGCCGGTGGTGCACTTGAGGCCCGCGGCCTCGACTTGCCTGAGAAGCCTGAACCGGCCTGACCGGCGCCCGAGGCTGGCGGTTCGATGAGCGCTGCTTGGAAGGTGATGGGTGTCTGCAACGCGACTCCCGACTCTTTCTCCGACGGCGGCATGCTGCCGACGGCTGATGCGGCTGTGGCCCACAGCCTCCAAATGGTCAAGGAAGGCGCGCAGATCATCGACGTCGGCGGAGAGTCAACGAGGCCGGGGGCGGACCCGGTGGGGGAGACCGAAGAGCTGCGCCGCGTGATACCGGTGATCGAGGGAATCGCGGCGGCGCAGTCGGGAGCACAGATCAGCGTGGACACGACCAAGGTTGCGGTCGCGAAAGCCGCTCTCGACGCCGGAGCAAGCTACGTCAACGACGTCAGCGGCTTCTCGCTTGAACCGGAGATGGCGGTGCTGGTAGCCGAGGCGGGATGCGACTGCTGCCTGATGCACATGAACGGAACCCCCCTGACAATGCAGCAGGATCCCCACTATGACGACGTCGTCGCTGAGGTCTCCGAGTACCTCGGCGAACGCGCTCAGGCTGCAATCGAGGCGGGGATTGCACGCGAGCGGATCGCGGTCGATCCGGGGATCGGATTCGGCAAGAGCCTCGACCACAATCTGGAGCTGCTCGCCGGTCTCGGCCGGATCGCGATGCTCGGCTACCCGGTCGTGGTCGGCGTATCGCGCAAACGCTTCCTCGGAGAACTGACCGGAGCGGACTCGCCTGAGCAGCGGGTAGCTGCAACCGTTGCCGCCAACGTCGTCGCCCTTTCCCGAGGCGCAAGCGTATTCCGCGTTCACGACGTGCGAGCAAATGTTGACGGCCTGAGGGTCGCGAGTGCTACCTTGGCGCGCGATGGCCGCTGACGACGAACATGACGGGGACGAGGAGTTCGGCGACGAGTTCGGCGAGTCGGCATCGGAGATGACCGCGACCAGCATCGAGGTCACCGGGCTCTCGCTTTACACCCACCACGGGGTAAGCGACGCCGAACAGGAGATTGGTCAGCGCCTGGTGTTCGACCTGCGCTTCGACGTGGGCGCCTGCGATGCGACCGTCACCGACCGCGTCGAAGACACCGTTGACTACGGCCGCGTCTGCGAATTCGTCTCGCTGGTCGCACAGCGCCGCTCCTACCGCACGCTTGAAGCGCTCTGCACCGAGGTGGCCGGTCAGCTGCTTGACGAATTTGACACGCGCGAAGTATGGGTCAAGGCGACGAAGCCGGAACCGCCGATTGCGCTCGCGGTCGAGTCGGTCTCAGTTGAGGTTTGGCAGAGCGCGGCAGAACGATGAGCACCGCCTTCGAACGGGCGACCGCTGTCGATTCGCTCGGCGATGGTGCCTACAGCGCGCTCTGCGACGTCGACTGGTCGGCGCCGCGCGGTCCAAACGGCGGCTACCTCGCCGCGATCATGGTCCGAGCGATGTCCGCCGAGCTTGCCGACCCCGCGCGCGAAGCGCGCTCGCTGACCCTTCACTACCTGAGTCCGCCGGTTGCAGGACCGATGCAGATCGCAGTCAAGGTCGAGCGCTCCGGGCGCACACTCACCACTCTCGGAGCCCGTCTCGAGCAGGACGGCAAGTGCTGTCTGATCGCGCTTGGGGCTTTCGCCGGGCCCTTCTCCGACAAGCGCCCGTTCGCCGCCGCAATGCCGAA
>WLNX01000038.1 GCA_009699565.1 Actinomycetota bacterium
GATCCGCATTCGCGGCACTTCAGATTGGTGGCGCTCATTAAAAAACCTCCGCCGTCAAGTGGCGGAGGTCTGGAGACTCCCACCACATCTGTCAGGAATTGGCACCTTCCCTTTCGGGAGGTTGCCGGGGTTTCAACGGGCCAGTCCCTCCACCCCTCTAGATGTGTCCAGCTATGTGAAGCGCAAGATAGCACGACTTGGTGCAGGGCTTCAAGCGCCCGCGCGCCACTTGTACACTGCGTGAAGAGGATCAACTGATGCCAGCCGACGAACCACGAAGTCTCGATGCCGAGCCTTCCCAAGCCTACGCTGCGTCGACCTCTGCGTCGTCGTGGCAATGAGTCGGTCCCTGCTGCCGAAGAGCTCGGCGCTGCGCGCGTCGAAGTGATCGAGGCCTCCGGTCCCGATGGCGGCCTCAAGTGGATCAACTTCAGCGACTGGCGTTCGGTTGAACGAGATTGGCTGCAGGAGCATTTCGACTTCCACGCGCTCGACTACGAGGACCTCAACTCGCGCAACCAGCGGCCGAAGGTCGACGAGTACGACGACTACCTCTTCATCGTCTTGCAGTTTCCGCGCTACGACAAGGAGATGCGCAGGCTCAGCGCAGTCGAACTCGATGTCTTCGTCGGCCCCGACTACGTGATCACGATCCCGCAGGCTCCATTGCCCGCAGTCGACTACCTCTTTGAGCGCTGCGAAAGCCGGCCCAACCTTCGCGATGAGCTGTTCGGCAAGGGCGCCGGCTACCTGCTCTACCGGATCGTCGACGACTGCGTCGACTCGGGCTTCCCAATGCTGCGGAAGATCGGCAACAAGCTCGAGCGTCTTGAGACCGATGTCTTTGAGGGCCGATCGACCGAGGTCGTGCGCGACATCTTCACGGCTAAGCAGGAGGTGATCAACTTCCGCTCCGTCGTCAGGCCGATGCGGCCCGCCCTTGTGGACCTTGAACGGACAACGAAGAGGTACATGGCGGCCGACCTCGACATCTACTTCGACGACATCAACGATGCTTCCGAGCGCGTCTGGGACATGCTCGAAAACTTCAAGGAGGTCGTTGAGGCCTTGGAGGAGACGAACGAGTCGGTTCTCTCCCACCAGCTCAACACGATCCTCCGCGTGCTGACGGCCATCAGCCTGGTGCTGCTGCCGCTGACCCTGATCGCGAGCATCTTCGGGATGAACGTGCGCGTCCCCGGGCAGGGACAGATTGAGGCCTTCTGGATCGTCGTCGGAGTGATGGTCGTCCTGCTCGTCGGAATCATCACGCTGTTCCGACGTCGTGGCATCCTCTAGCGCGGCTCCCAGGCGACGACTCCTTGTCATCGTCAACCCGTACGCCACGTCGGTCGATCGTCGACTCCGCGAACTGGTGATTGCTGCACTTCAAAGCCGCTATGAGGTCCGTGCCGCCGACACGAATGCGCCGGGTCACGCTCGCGAGCTCGCAGCCGAAGCGATCGGCAGCGGCGTTGACGCTGTCGCAACGCTTGGCGGAGACGGCACGCTGAACGAGGCCGCGGAAGCCCTCGTCGGAACGGGCGTTCCGCTCTATCCCCTCCCCGGCGGCTCGCAGAACGTCTTCGCAAAGCTGCTCGGCCTGCCGGCCGAGATTGTGGATTCAACGGCCAGGCTGCTCGAGTTTGCCGACAACTGGGAGACGCACCAGGTCGACCTGGGACGCGCCAACGGCCGCGCATTCACCTTCGCGGCCGGAGTCGGGCTTGACGCGAGCGTTGTCGAGCAGGTTGACGCGAACCCGTCGATGAAGGCTCGGATGCGCCAGTGGTACTACGCCCAGCGGGGAGTAACCACCTATATCCGCGACTACCTGCTTCGGCGCGACCAGCTGTCCGCACGCAGCGGAAGTGAAGCGATCCGGGGTGACACTGTGCTCGTGCAGAACGGACCGGACTTCACCTATGCGGGCGACAAGCCAATCAGCCTCTGCTCCGGAGTGACGCTCGACTGCGGGACGATGTCGGCAGCCGTGCTCCACCTACGCTCCCCCCTGCGCGCGGCACTGACGGCTGTGCGTCTGCTGACCACCAGCGGCGCGCCGACGACCCGTGCGATCACGACGATGTCCGGGATGACGGGCCTTGAAGTGATCGCCGACGGCGGACAGCAACTGCCGCTGCAGGTCGATGGCGACTTCGCCGGGCTCCACAGCGAAGTGCGATTTACGCTGGAGCCGGCTGCGCTGACGGTACTGGCGCCTAAGCGCCAGGGGTGACGCGATAGGCGTCGAAGACGCTCTCGACCGCTCGCAGACGACCGATCGTCGCCTTCAGGACGCCGGTATCAGCAACCTCTATGACAAACCTGTTCGCAACCATCGGACGATGGTCCAGGCACCGCGCCTCGACAATGCTCGCGCCCTGCTCTCCGATTGTCCTCGTCAGGTCTTCCAGCAGGCGGTGGCGATCCCAGGCGTCGACGTGGACTTCAGCAAGGAATCCCGCTTGGTTGTCCCCCTCCCAGTCAACCTTCACGAAACGCTGGGGATCCTTCCGCAGCGCCTTGACGTTGCGGCAGTCTTCGCGGTGGATCGTGATTCCGCGGCCAAGTGAGACGTAGCCGACAATCCCGTCGCCCGGAACCGGGTGGCAGCATTTCGCCAGCCGCAGCATCACTCTGTCGGTCCCCTCAACCTTGATCCCAAGTTCCTCGGAGCTTCCGCTCGGAACGCGTGGCGCTGCGCGATCGTCCTCGAGCACCTCCCCGGCAGCCGGCTCCGGTTCGGCGGCCTTCCCCTGGCCGAGTTGGGCGATGATCTTCGCGACAACGACCTTGGCCGAAATCTTGGAGCCGCCAAGTGCGACGTAGAAGTCCTCGGTGCGGCGGAAGCCCATCTCGCGGATGACGGCGGCCAGCAGCGGGGAGCCGGTGATCTTCTGGACTGGCAGCCCGGAGCTGCGGAGCTGGGCCTGCAGCATCTCGCGGCCGTTGCGCTCTGCGTCCTCGCGGCTTTCGGCGCTGAACCACTGGGTGATCTTCTTTCGGGCGCGCGTGGTCGTAACCATCGCCAGCCAGTCACGCGACGGACCGCGCTCGCGGCGCCCTGTCAGCACCTCGACTCGGTCGCCCGATCTCAATTCGTAGCCGAGGGGCACGAGCTTTCCATTGACCTTGGCTCCAACGCAGCGGTGCCCGAGCTCGGTGTGGATCTCGTATGCGAAGTCGAGCGGTGTCGCCCCGGATGCAAGCGAGCGGACCTCTCCCTCAGGAGTGAAGACAAAGACTTCCTCCTCATCCTCATCGAGTTCCTCGCGGAGGTTCCCGACGAATTCGTCGGGGTCGGCAAGCTCCTGCTGCCACTCCAACATCGACCGCAGCCAAGTCAGCTTCGTCTCGCTGGTCGGAGTACCCGGCGCTGCGCCGGCCAGTTGATCCTTGTAACTCCAGTGGGCGGCCACCCCGTACTCGGCGGTCTCGTGCATCTCCCTTGTGCGGATCTGAATCTCAAGCGGGAGCCCTTCGGGCCCGATCACCGTCGTATGCAAGGACTGGTACCTGTTCGCCTTGGGCATCGCGATCATGTCCTTGAACCGGCCCGGCAGCGGCTTCCAGAGCGAATGAATAACGCCGACGGCGCCGTAGCAATCCTTGATCGAGCCGACCGTGACCCTCATCGCGGTCAAGTCGTAGATCTCGTTGAACTCGCGGTCCTTCTTCGTCATCTTTGAATAGATCGAATAGAAGTGCTTCGCCCGGCCTGATATCTCGGCCTCGACGGAGAGCTTCTCGAGCTCGGTTTGGAGCAGTTCGCCAGCCATGGTGACGTACTGCTCGCGCGCTTGACGCTGTTGATTGACGAGCCCCTTTATCTCCGAGTACTTGCGTGGGTGTAGCGCAGCGAAGGCCAAGTCCTCAAGCTCCCACTTGATCGCATGAATACCGAGCCGGTGTGCGATCGGTGCGTAAATCTCAAGCGTCTCGCGCGACTTTTCGACCTGCTTCTGCTTCGGCATCGAAGAGATCGTCCGCATGTTGTGGAGCCGGTCGGCGAGCTTCAGCAGGATCACGCGAATGTCGGTCGCCATCGCGACGATCATCTTGCGGTAGTTCTCGGCCTGCGCCTCGTTGCGGGACTTGAAGGCGAGCGCGTCGAGTTTGGTCACACCATCCACGAGCGAAGCGACCTCGGCGCCGAATAGCTCGTCGATCTCGCCGATTGACGCCTCAGTGTCCTCAACGGTGTCGTGGAGCAACGCTGCCACCAGTGATTCGGTGTCGAGCCCCAGCCCCGCGCAGATCGTTGCGACGCTTACCGGGTGCGAGATGAACTCTTCGCCGGAGCGCCGCTTTTGATCTCGGTGGTGATCCTCCGCAAAGCGGTAGGCAGCGATGATCCGCTCCCTGTCGATCGGGAGCGCGGTAACACTCTCTCGCTCTGAGATCACGGCGAAGAGCTCAGAGAGCGCGACCGTCTCATCTTGAGAGAGGCTCACGTTCGCGGCCTCGGCCCGGGAATCGAGCGGAGCTAGGCCGTCAGCGACTTGGGCGCGGTCAACCATTCGATCGCCTCGGCGGCTGCTTTGGTTTGCCTGATGAAGGTCGGCGAACTCTCGAGCTCTCGGCGTTCGCTCGAGTCGCCGCTGAGCGACATTCGAAAGCCGTCGAATTCCGCGAGGCCCAGCTCGTCGAGGATCCGCACGATGGTTGCCATTGAGGCAGGCGAGCGGTGCGGATCGCCGGCCGTGAGGTGCACGAGAAGGTCGGCGTCGGGCTCGTCACGGACTGCCCGGTAAACACTGGCCATTGACGAGCGCAGGTCGCTTTCTCGCTCCAGTTCATCTAGAGAGAAGCGTAGCTCAGCTGCTCCGCCGATCTGATGCGCGAAGCTGCCGGGAGGGCCGTACTCGAGGATCGCCTCTGCCTCACGAGATGGCGGCGGGTCAAGCGCGACGAGGTGGACGTATGCGTCTGCGATTGCTGGATCGCCAAGCAGCCCCTGCCACGAGATGAGCGAGAAGCCCCCGATGACCCCTTCCATCTGGGCGAGTCGACGTTGTTCGGACAGTGCCACGACGAGCACAGGCTCGCCGGTGGCAACGAGCTCCCCCAGGATTCCCGCTGCTCCGCCGCCGCGCCTGGAGAGCAGCTCGCGGTCTTCCGCACCCTCCGCAGCGACCGCCTGCGCCGGTCCGCCTCTGGCGACGGCCTCGGCGAGCGCCGCGAGGTCGTCCGTCGGACGACCGAGCAGCTCGATCCGCGCAGCGCAGGGCTCCAGGGCCCGCACCACGAAGCGCAGCTCTTCGGCGCCGCGCCAACGGTTGATCTCGGGCGAGCCGAGCGCGTCAAGGCCCCTTTCGGCTCCCGCGGGCAACTTCGAAACGCCGAACGCGACGGCCGAGACGCGCACCCCGCCGGAGGTGATGGTTGCGCGTAGGTGTTTGCCCTCCCCCATTGTGCGCGCACCGTCAAGTCGGGCTCCGGGAATCAGGACCGAGGGCCGCGGGTTACCGATGCCGAAGGGGCCAAGCGCTCCAAGCTGCTGCGCCAACTCTAGGCTGAGTCCGTCGCCGCCGATGACCGCGTCGGGCGACCGCACCGCAACCGCCGGCTGGTCGGCAAAGTAAGCGGCGCAGTAGGCCTCGAAATGCTCGCGCAGTTGCGGGACCGCATCGCGCGCCACAGTGCATCCGGCTGCAGCGCTGTGGCCGCCGTATCGGATCATGTCGTCAGCGCAGCCGTGCAGAGCGTTGAGCAGGTCAAAGCCGGGGATGCTTCTGCCCGAGCCGCTGCCCTCATCGCCATCGAGGGCGATGATCACGACCGGCCGCTGGAGGCTTTCTGCCAGCCGTGAGGCGACAATGCCAATCACCCCGGGGTGCCAATCGTCGCCGGCGATGATGTAGCCGTCCCGGTCGCCCATATCCCTTGCCTGCTGCTCAGCTTCGTGGCGGACCTTCGCCTCCACAAGCTTACGCTCGTTGTTGGCGTGGTCGAGTTCATCGGCAATCGCATCTGCGCGGACCGGGTCGTCGGTCAGCATCAGTTCGACGCCGCTGTCGGCCCGCTGCATCCGACCGGCGGCATTGATCCTAGGCGCCAGCCGGAAACCGATTGTCTGCTCGTCAATCTCGGCGGGATCGACCTGCGCCACCCGCATCAGCGCCCGAAGCCCAGGGCGCTGCGTGCGCGCAAGTGCCACCAGCCCTTCGCGCACTAGGCGCCTGTTCTCGCGCACCAGCGGAACACAGTCGGCAACCGTGGCCAACGCGACGAGGTCGAGGTCGTCCTGCTCGTCGACCTCCGCCCCTCCTGCGGCGCGTCGCAGCGCCTGAGCGAACTTGTAGGCGACTCCCGTGGCGCACAGCTCGGGGTCTGGATAGCCACAAACTCTTGGGTGAACTATCGGCGCGTCGGGCAATACGCCGTCGGAACGCGGGTGGTGATGGTCCGTCACGATGACGTCAAGTCCGAGCTCCTTCGCCCGGGCGACTTCGTCCACAGCGGTGATCGCACAGTCGACCGTGATCAGTAGCGAGGCGGGCCCTGCCGCGAAGCGCTCGACGTTCTCAAGCCCGAGGCCGTAACCGTCCTCGCGGCGGCCGGGAATGAACCACTCGACGTTCGCGCCGAGCGAGCGCAGCGTTCGCACGAGAATCGCCGTTGAGCAGACGCCATCTACGTCGTAGTCGCCGTGAATCATCACGGTCGAACCGCGATTGACGTGAGCGAGCGTCAGCTCTACCGCCGCAGAGATCCCCTCAAAGTCATCGCTGTGATGGCGCTCGTCGGCCTTCAGGAAGTCTGCTGCCACCGCGGGGTCACCGAGCCCGCGACGGACAAGGAGCTGGGCAACGGCGGGGTCCAGACCAAGAGCACTTGCGAGCTCGCGGCAGTCGTCGAACGGTGCCGGAGTTGTAATTATCTGAGCCGCTTCCACTACTGGACAGTAGGCCTCGGCGCCGACGGAAGCCGGTCCCTAGAGGTGGAGCGGAGGATTGCCACGGCGGGCGCCGATGGCGTAGGCCGCCAGCAGTCCGAGCAAAGCTCCCGGGATCGCCTCGATCGCAGTCATCACGGTGATCGTGTCGTTCCCTGGAACCGTGAAGCCGGCAAAGATCAGTCCGACAATCACTGCGCCAACGATCGCGCAGATGAGGCTGCCAACGATCCCGCCCCAGAAGCGGTCGGGGATGAAGATCGCGAAGTGCCAGATCGCCAAGCCCATCATCACCCATGCCAGTGCGGCCATTAGCGTCCCCTCTGCTTCTTGTTGCGTTTGCGCCGGGAAGAGGGCGGCTTGGTCGGCTCGTCCTTGAGGACAAGGTCTTCCGGCAAGGCATCTGCGCCGCTGCTGGCGGCAGGTGGCTCTTCGGCTGACTCTGCGGCGCTCCCGGACGGAGCATCGGCATGAAGGTCCTTGACCATCTCATTGAATTCGTCACTGCTAACCGCGCGCTCAGGGTCTTCGGGCGCCGTCAGGCGACCTCGCGGCTTCTTCGGCGCTTCCGGCTCTACCTCGGTGGCGGCGCCGCCGGCAGCCGTCGCATACGCGGGCACGACTCCCCCGTTGGCCTCCGCGACGCGTGCACGCCTTCCGCGCCAGACGCCCTCGCCTTCCTTCCAGTGCATCAGTACCGGAGTGGCGATGAAGATTGACGAGTAAGTACCCGAGATCACACCTACGACCAGCGCCAGCGCGAAGTCGGCCAGAGTTTCGCCGCCGAAGAAGAGCAGCGCCAGAATTGGCAGCAGTGTGCACAGAGAGGTCGCGAGCGAGCGCATCAGGACCTCACTCATCGATCGGTTCAGAATCTGCGAGAAGGTCGCACGCGGCATCCGCGGCACGTTCTCGCGCACGCGGTCAAACACGATGATCGTGTCGTACAGCGAGTAGCCAAGGATCGTCAGCAGGGCGGCGACGGTAGCTGTGGTCACCTCCAAGCCGAGCAGCGCGTAGACGCCTGCCGTGATCAGGAGGTCGTGCATCAGCGCGACGAGGACAGGGACCGCGTATCGCCACTCGAAGCGCAGCGCGATATAGGCGCTGATAACGATCAGCGACGCGATGATCGCAATGATGGCGCTGTCGGCGACGGTCTTGCCGAATGTCGGCCCGATTGTCTCGAAGCTGTAGGTGCCTTGGCCGAACTTGGCATTAAGTGCCTTCTCGACCGATGCCCGCTCGCCCGCCTCGACCGTGTCGGTCGAGATCTGGAACGCCTGCTGATTCTTGAATTCGTTTCCAGTCAGCCGCTGAATCTTGGCCTTGCTGAGCCCTAGCGGAGCGATCGTGTCCCTCACCTGCTGTTCAGTGGCGCTGGTGGGCAGCTCGGCGACAACGCGCGTCCCCGAAGTGAAGTCGATCCCGAGGTTGAGACCGTTTACCCCTACTGCAAGCGCTCCGACCAGCAAGATCGCGCCCGAGAACGAGAAGAACCATTTTGAGGCCCCCATGAAATCCCACCGAAAACGCTGACGCGTTGAATGTGCGCCCAGCATCGCCGGGCTGGCAATCACCTTTGATCGAGAGAGGGAACCGAGCACGGCTTGGGTCAGAAGCACCGCAGTCAGGAAAGAGACGACCGTGCCGACGCCGAGGGTGAACGCGAACCCCTTGACGCCAGCGGTCGCGAGCATGAAGAGGATGAACGCGACCATGAAGGTGACGACGTTGGCGTCAATAATCGCGGAGAGGCCCTTGCGATAGCCCTGGCTGATCGCGACCGGTATTGAGCGCCCGAGACGGACCTCTTCCTTCACACGCTCGAAGATCACGATGTTGGCGTCGGCGGCTACGCCGATGGTGAGAATCAAGCCCGCGATCCCGGGGAGCGTGAGCGTAATCGGAATCAGTTTGACGATTGCGAACAGGAACACCGCGTAAACGCCGAGCGCGCCGATCGCGATCAGTCCGAGGATCCGATAGATAATCAGCAGGAAGATCGACACCAGCAGCAAGCCAACGAGGCCGGCAATGGCGCCCTGATTGAGTGCCTGCTTGCCGAGAGATGCCGAGACCGATGACGCCGAGATCAGGTCGAGTTTGATCGGAAGCGCGCCTGTCTTGAGCAGATTGGCGAGCTCCTGGGCCGTCTTGATCGTGAATCCGCCTGAGATCTCAGATCCGTTGGTCGCGTCAATTCCATCGGGGTTCTGTTGGAAGTCGATGTACGGCGCGGAGATCAGCTTGCCGTCAAGCACAATCGCGAAGTGCTGGAACGAGCTCCGTGCGTCGCCACCGAAGAAGCTGTCCTGACCGCGCTGGGCGATCTGCCGAGTGATCTGCTGCCAGACCGCTTTGCCCTTGTCGGTGAAGTCGAATGTGACGGTCGGCTGGCCGCTGCCACCAGTGCCGTTGGCGAAGCTTTGCTTCGGGTTGGTGATGTCGGTACCGCCCAGCGCCGGCGCGTCCTTCATCACGTAGTACTTGTCGGAGTTCTTGCCAGTCGTCGCACCCTCGGCCTGGACGACAATGGTCCCCTGATTGACGTGTTCGACCGACGTGTCGGCGTTCTGAGCGATCTTGTTGGTCGTGATCTCTGCGTCGAGGTCGGCCTTAGTCTCCTGCGGGCCGGCGAGGACAGTCTTGGTCTTGTTGTTGACGAGGTAGTAAGCGCCGGTGGTGGTCTCCTTGCCGGTGTCTGTCTTCGGACACTTCGAGGCGCGCAGCACTGCGTCGTACTGCGAGATTGCGCCTTGCCCGCTACCTGCCGAGGCCCCGCCAGTAACCGATGCGTCGGAAGGCTTTGGCTTGCAGTTGGGACCGAGGACGTTCGTCTCCCAGTCGTAGAAGTAGAGCTGTGCCGTCTTTCCGACCTGAGCGGCAGCCTGATCGGCATTCGTCACATTCGGCAGCGAGACGTCAATCTGGTCCGCCCCGGTCCTCTGGATCTCAGGTTCCGCGACTCCCAGCGTGTCGACACGCTTGCGCATGATGTCGATCGTTCGATCGACCGCTTCACCGGTAACCAGCGACTGCTTGGTCGGCTTCGCCTGATAGATCAGAGATACGCCGCCCTTGAGGTCGAGGCCAAGAACGGTTGGCTTGGTGGCGATGACGAGCCCGGAGAGGACAAGGAGCCCGGCCACAAACAGGAGGATGAACAGATTGCGGCGGCGGTCGGTCATCAGCGAGTGAGCTTACTTAGCCGGAGTGAGGATGAGCAACAGGCCGCCATCATCGTCGTAGGCGGGGAAGATGTCCGCAACCGCTTTGGCCGGAAGGTCGCCCTCCGCATGGACCTCTACCGGCTGCTCGAGAGATCGCACGCCCCACTCGAGCACAGTGGCGACCGGCTCGTCACCCTTCTCGAACCTGAGGCCCAGCACTGCGTCGACTCCGCGGCCGATAACCCGCTCGTCATCCAACCCCGTCAGCTCAAATGCTCCCCGACCGCAGGCAATCACCCGGGCGTCCTTGTCACAGACAAAGAACGCAGCATCCGGGGCGGGGAAGTAATCATCGAGGAGTTCGAAGATGAAGCCGAAGCCGCACTCTTTGCACCCCTTCGGTTCCGAGCGAAATCCGTTAGAGGTGTCAACCGAAGTTGAGCGGTTGCCGCACTGAGGACAGATGAAGTGGTGAGCCATAAGCTGCGACTTAGGGTACGCGTAGCGGCGCTGCGCTGCGCCACGCCCGCCGCTAGAAGAGCGCGGAGTCGCGCGGAGGTTCCAAGCCAAGGTGCTCGTATGCGAGCGCAGTGGCCGTTCTTCCGCGTGCAGTGCGACTAATCAGACCGCACTGGACGAGATACGGTTCGTAGACCTCCTCAATCGTGTCGGATTCCTCGCCGACAGCGATCGAGAGCGTTGAC
>WLNX01000039.1 GCA_009699565.1 Actinomycetota bacterium
CAATGCCGCCCTGCTTGCCTTCCTCGACGCGCTGCCGGCGGAGGACGGGCTGTGAGTGCCAGCGGCAGGATAGTCGCGTCAGGCCGGATCCCGGACGGTCTCCTGCGGGCGGCAACGCGCGGCGCAATAACGCAAAGGCTGCTGGCGCAGAGGCTGCGGACTCTCGGCGGAGACCCGCTGGGCGATTCGCTTCGCAGGCGCGGCGAGGGGCCGATTGCAGTTGCGACCGACGAAGCAAACGATCAGCACTACGCGGTCGCGCCGGAGTTCTTTGAGCTGGTGCTGGGGCCGCGCCTGAAGTATTCATCCTGCCTCTACGGGCACGGGACAGAGACGTTGGCTGAGGCGGAGGAGGCGATGCTGGCGCTGACTGTCAGCCGCGCCGAGATCTCCGACGGCATGGAGATCCTTGACCTTGGCTGCGGCTGGGGATCGATGTCACTTTGGCTCGCGGAAACCCTCCCCAATGCGCGCATCACTTCGGTTTCAAACAGCAGCGCACAGCGCGGCCTGATCGAGCAGCGGGCGCATGACCTGGGCGTGGCGGACCGAGTCAATGTGATCACGGTCGACGTCAACGAACTCTCGCTACAGGAGCGCTTCGACCGCGTCATCTCAATTGAGATGTTTGAGCACGCGCGCAACTGGCAATCACTGCTCAAGCTCGTTGCTGGCCACCTCAAGCCCGACGGCTCGGCGTTTGTTCACACCTTTGCCCACAGGCGCTACGCCTACGAGTACGAGGACGGCTGGATGGCTCAGCGATTCTTCTCCGGCGGAACAATGCCTGCAGCCGATCTGATGCGACGCCTGGACGGGGCGCTCGAGGTGGAGTCCCAGTGGTGGGTCGACGGAACCAACTACGAGCGGACCTCGCGTGACTGGCTGGCGAACCTCGATGCAAACCGCGGCGCTGCAATCGACGCGCTGAGGCTGACTTCAGGAGACGCTGCAGAAGCGGCGTTCCACGAGTGGCGCCTCTTCTTCATCGCGGTCGAGGAACTGTTTGGCTTCCGCGGCGGCCGCGAATGGGGAGTGGTCCACCAGCGGCTCAGGCCGCGGCCGACCTAGCGAGGATCACGGCCATAGCCTCGGCGCGGCTGGTCACGTTGTAGCGCCGGTAGACGCTCTGCGTGTGCTTCTCGACCGTGCGGACGCTGATGCCCAGCTCGTTGGCGACGGTCTGGCTGCGCTGACCCTTTGCGAGCATCGAGAAGACCTCGGCTTCGCGTTCGGTTAGGCCTTGAGTGCACAGCCCCTCCTTCGTAAAGGGATCGGCCTTGAGAGCGGCGAGATTACGCAGGTGCCGATGACAGCCGGCAACCACCAGAGCGGTCAGGCGGGCGTTGGTTCGTTCCTCCTCGGTAAACCCCGGGGTGTCCCGGCAGAAGACAAGACCGGCCGTCCGGTCATCGCCGACGGGGACGTTTGCACGGAGCTCGTCGACAATTCCGGTTCCCAGGTAGCAATCCTGGTACAGGTCGCTCGCGATGAACTCCTCGACAGGCATCAGGTCGGAGACGGCGACGACGGAGTCGCTGGCCGCCTCGGCCTGGTGGGCGACCACGGGATGCTCGGCAATACGGCCAGCAAAGCGGCGGGCAACCTCCTCGCTAAGACCGCCCTCGGGGCTCATAACTATCGCGCCTTCGCCCGACTCAACCTCAATCTCGCCGAAGACGACCAGCGTCGAAGGGACCAAGACGACGGCCCCCAATGCCGCACGTCGCAGCGCGTCAAGTGAGCTGTCTGCGGCCAGAATCGCGTCCAACACCTCGACAAGCACTCGCGCGTCGACCGCTGTCACCTTGAAAACTCCGATGTCTTAGCGGTGAGGACGATTTCGCTATTGAACACTATTAAGTGGTCGTGAGAGCGGGAGAATTTATGACAGCGCCGACAGGATCGTATGAACCCTCCTAGCGGGGCGGGAAATCGGCAGTCACCTGAAGGCCGCCGAGCGCGGAGTCGGCGAGTGTCAGCGTCCCTTCGTAGCGGGCCGTCTGGGCAGCGGCGATCGCGAGTCCGAGGCCGGTTCCGGCGCCGCGCGCACCTTCGCCGCGGACGAACCGCTCGAGCACCGCTTCGCGCTGATCGGCCGGAATTCCCTCACCGTCATCATCCACCTGAATCCGGGATCCGCCGGACGGCAAGGCCTCCACGCTCAGCTCAACGCGCCCGCCGGGACGGCCGTGGATTGCGGCGTTTACGAGCAGGTTGTCCAGCAGCATTCTCAGACTCTCAGGCTCCGCATCAATCACCGGGCCGCTCTCAGGCGCGTGGAGCTCGGCGGTTATCTCGGGGAAGCGATCGACCAGCGCAACCAGCGCAGTGTCGGCGAGCTCGCCGATATCGACCGGCTCTTTCAACGCCGGGGCGCCGGCCTCTCCGCGCGCAAGCTGTTGGAGCTGGTCGACGAGTGCGACAAGGCGGGCGCTGTCGCTGGCGCTGGCGGTAACAGCGGCTCGGACATCCGGGTCGGAGAAGGCGCCGCTCTTCTCGATCAGGGCAATGTTTGCGCGCAGGCTCGTCAGCGGGTTTCGCAGCTCGTGCCCGGCGTCGGCTGCGAAGCGGCGGGCGCTGCTCAAAGCCGCCTCGCGCTCGCTGGCACTTCGCTGCAGCCTGTTGAGCATTGCGTTCAGGTCGTCGGCGAGTTCGTCAACCTCCTCCGGGCCGTCCCCGGTCGGCACCCGCACCGACAGGTCGGCAGTTGCCGCCACCTGCGCAGCCGTGCCGGCAAGGCCGCGCAGCGGCTCCAGCGCAAGGCGGGCCAGCGAGCGGGTCAGCAGCGCGGTCGCCAGCAGCGCGCCGAGAAGCGCTGCGACAACAACGATCCGCAGCCGCTGCGCACGGTCCTGAATCGTCGTAAGCCGCGCGGCGACCTGCAGACGACTGGCGTCCGGAAGCTGCTGGGTGAGCGTGCGCCAGTCGTTCCCGTCGACTTTGACCGTCACGATCTCACCCGCCGTCGTCAGCGGGAAGTTTTGCGGCACGGCGGCGCCGCCGCTGAATGTCTCCCCGCTCGCCAGAACGACTCGCGTGAACCGGTCGGCCCCCGGCTCGAGCGGCCCGCGCGGACGGCCGCCGCGGCCGTCCTGCAGACGCTGTTCCCGTGTCCCGCGATCGTTTGGCCTTGGCGGCTGACCGGCCGGCGGATCAAAGACCGGACCGGACCGGCGGTCCACCTGCCGCGCCAATCGCGTGAGTTCACGGTCCAGCTGGCGCTGGTCGGACTTCGCGCTGAAGATGATCACTGCCAGACCGGCTACGAGCAGCGCGCCGCCAACCGCTGCAACCGCAGCAAGCGTCACCCGTCCGGTGAGGCTCTTTGGGCCTATCGCTCCGCGCCCCCGTCCGGCTCGCGCAGCACAAAGCCGATTCCCCTGACGGTCTCGATCATCCGCGGCTCGTCGTCCTCTTCCATCTTGCGGCGCAGATAGCTGACGAAGACGTCGACGACATTGGTGTCGGCCACCCAGTCGTAGCCCCAGACGAGCTCCAGCAGGCGCTGCCTCTCGAGCACTATCCCGGGATTGCGAGCGAAGACTTCGATCAGCTCAAATTCGCGGCGGGTGCAGTCCAGCTCACGGCCGCCGCGGCTGACGGTTCGCGCAGAGGGATCGACCACCAAGTCGCCAACGACCAACTCCTCCTGAACTGCCTCCGGCCGGTCCGGGTCGCCGCCGGTCCTCCTCAGCAGGGCTTGGAGCCGCGCGATCAGCTCTTCGACGGCGAACGGCTTGACGAGGTAGTCGTCGGCGCCGGCCTGCAGCCCGGCGATGCGGTCGTCGACCTCGTCACGGGCCGAGAGAATCAGGATCGGCGTCTTGATGCCGTCGGCACGAAGCCGCGCACAGACAACGCGGCCGTTCAGGTCCGGCATCGTCACGTCGAGAATGATCGCCGCCGGAGCGCGCCGGGCAACAGCCGCCAGTGCTTCGCGGCCGCCGGACGCGCATTCCACGCCGAAGCCCTCGAGGCGCAGTGCGCGCTCGAGGGCTTGGCGAATCGGAGCCTCGTCGTCAACAACGAGGATTGGCGGATTCGACTCGTTCACAGTTCCGCCGTGATCACGCTGCTCCGCGTGATTAGTTCATTCCCATCGGGCCTGGGCCACCTGGGCCTCCGGGGCCGCGCTGGCCGCGGGGTCCGTGGCCTTCGCCTGGCTTCGGCATCACCTTCTTGAGGGCTGCAGCAACCTGAGCCTCCGGGAGGTTGAGCTTGGCGGCAAGCGCCGAGGCCATCGCTGCCGGGCCGCCTTCGGGGCCGCCGCGCTGTCCGCCGCGACCGGGGCCGCCTGCGGGTAGGTCGGAGCGGTCGCAGGTCAGCGGCGCCGACTCACAGGCGATGATCGCCGAGCGCTGCGCCGAGGTCAGCTTGTTGGCTGCAACGTCGGCATCGAGCTTGTCGCTCTTGACGGCGTCGATCGCGTCCGACAGGTCTCCGGCAGATACGCCGAGTTCGGTTGCAAGCTTGGCCTGACGGGCAGTCTTCTCAGCCTTGTGCTTGGCAAGCTCTTCAGCCATCGTCGGAGGAGGACCGGTGACGGCTTGGCTCTGCGAGCTGGTCGTCTTGCCCTTGGCGGGCGACTGCGCCTTCTTGTTGGTGGCGCCGATGCCGACGGTGGCGAGCACCGCGGTCATTGCCATTGCCGCTACGAAAGCGGAGATCAGTGAGCGTTTCATGGTTTCAGTGGACTCCTTGGTGGTTGGGGGGTGCAACCATCATGGACGCCGTCTCTTAGGAAAGCCTGAGACTCGAATCGAGCGCTCAGTCTTCGATGTGCACGACAAGTTTGCCGGTGTTCTCGCCAGCGAAAAGCATGTTGAGCGCCGTCGGAAGTTGCTCAAACCCTTCGACGATCGTCTCCTCGCTGCGGAGCGTTCCGGCGGCGACCATCCCGCCGAGCGCCTCGAGCGCCTCGGGGAAGCGGGCGTAGTAATCGAGGATGATGAAGCCCTGAAGCTTGACGCGCTGCACCAGCAGGTTGCCGAAGGTGCGCGGCCCCGGAGCCGGCTCGGTGTCGTTGTAGCCGCTGATCAGTCCGCAGAGAGCAACACGGGCGTTCATGTTGAGGCGCGAGAAAACGGCCTCCATGATCTCCCCTCCGACGTTCTCGAAGTCGACGTCGATTCCGTCCGGCGTCGCCGCCTTGAGCTGAGCGCGCCAATCGTCGGCCTTGTAGTCGACTGCGGCGTCAAAGCCGAGTTCGTCAACGAGCCATGCGCACTTCTCGGGTCCGCCGGCGATGCCGACGACCCGCGCGCCGCGCTGCTTGGCGAGCTGTCCCGCGACCGAACCGACTGCTCCAGCCGCGGCCGAAACGACAACCGTCTCCCCCTCCTGCGGGTCGCCGATCTCGAGCATCCCGAAGTAGGCGGTGCAGCCGGTCATTCCAAGCACGCCCAGCAGCGTCGGCTCCTCAACCGGGATCCCGGCGGGGACAGTCATCAGCGGAGCGGCAGCGCTTGTGACGGTGTAGTCCTGCCAGCCGGTCAGGCCGGTTACCAGCGCACCAACCGGGTAGTCGTCGCTCTTGGATTCGACGACCTCTCCGAGGCCTAGTGCGCGCATCTCCTCGCCGATCGCGACCGGCGGCAGGTAGGTCGGCTCTTCGCCGATCCACATTCGGTTGGTCGGGTCGATCGAGATCCACTTGACGCGAACCAGCGCCTCTCCGTCGGCGATCTGCGGGACCTCCTCAGTGACGAGCTTGAAGGTGTTTTCGTCGACCGGTCCTTCGGGGCGCTCGGCGAGCAGGAAACGGCGGTTGCCTTCGGACATTTGGAGCCTTTCGGTCTGACTATGGGGAGAGACGCCCGGCGGCCCAGCCACCGGCGTCCGATCGACGATAAACGAAACGGTCGTGAAGTCGAAACTCGCCCGCCTGCCAGAACTCGATCGCCTCGGGGCGGACGAGGTAGCCGCCCCAGTAGGGAGGGCGCGGAATCTCCAACCCTTCGAAACGGCGCTCGTTCTCAGCCACGCGCGCGAGCAACTGATCGCGGCTCTCAAGCGGCGCGCCCTGATCCGACGCCCAGGCGCCGAGCCTCGAATCACGAGCGCGGCTTTCGAAGTAGGCGTCGCTGTCGGCGTCGCTCAGCTCCTCGACGCTTCCGTGGATGAGGATCTGGCGACCGAGCTCGCGCCAGAAGAGCAACAGTTGCGCGCGCGGGTTCTCACTCAGCTGACGGCCCTTGAGGCTGCCGCGGTTGGTGAAGAAGCGGAAGCCGTCCTCTCCCACCCCACGCAGCAGGACGGTGCGCGCGCTTGGCCGTCCGTCGGCGCCGGCGGTTGCCAGCGTCATCGCATTCGGATCTGTCATTCCGGTCGCCTCGGCGTCGCCGAGCCATGCCGCGAAGAGGTCGAGTGGCGCCTCAGGAAGCGTTGATTCGCTCAGCGTGGACGACTCGGCCATCAGGCTTTGAGCAGGCGCAGCTGCCGGTCGGGGTCGATCTCCCAGCGCGCAGCGAGCTTCTCAAGCTGCGCGTCGAGGGGCCACTGATCTGCAAGCGGCTCTCCGTCAAAGCTCGGCGAGGCGCCCTTGAGCGCCATGCAGCCAGCGTTCTCGCCGACGGCGGCGATCTCTTCAAGATCCTCGGCTGTCAGCAGGATCTCCTCGGGCAACTCGGCGAGTTCGGCCCGCTTCTGCTCGACCGGCCGCGCGTCAGGTCCGGCCTCCTGAATCAACGTTGGCGCAACGCACTCGACATTCGGCTGGGCGAGAGTCCACTGGCAGGCCATCTGCAGCGGGGTGAGGCCGTGCCGCTCGGCGATCGGCAGCAGCCGCTCCAGCTTCGCCGAGCCGGCCTCGACCCAGCCGTCCGGCCGGTAACAGCGGTGATCGGTTGCGCCAAACTGGTGACCCGGAGCGACGTCGCCGTGGAAGATCCCGCCGTAGTCAACGACCCGTGCGATCAGCGAAACGTCGTACTTCTGCGCCGCCGGCAGCAACAGCCTGCCCGGCCAGGGCTCGAATGGGTTGAGGATCACCATCGCCCAGTCGATCATGTCGCCAAAGCGCTCGAAGCAGTCGATCATGTCGAGCGTGAAGCCGTTTGCGGGTCCTGGAGCGACTCCGATGCTGCCGGTCAAACCCTCTTCGCGCAGCGATGCCATCGCGTTCCAGACCGTTTCGCTGGTGTAGCCGGTGCGGTCGGGGTTGTGAAGCATCAGCAGGTCGAAGCGGTCAACGCCGCACCGCTCAAGGCTCTTCTCGGTCGCCATCCGCAGGTAGTCCGCGTAGCCGCTCTCGCTTCGAAGCTGAGGGTTTGTGAAGCGCGGAAAGCCCTTCGATCCCTGCCGCTCTCCCTCGTAGAAGTCGTGGCCGACCGCTCCCGCCAGGCAGTACTGGTCGCGCGGCACGCCTTCCAGCGCGCGGCTGACGAGCTGATCGGCGGCGCCGGCGCCGTAGGCATCGGCTGTAATCAACGTGTCGATACCGCCGCCGGGCCGCAGCAGGCTGACGACGCGCTCCTCGTCAAGCTCCTCGCCGAAGTGCATGAAGCGCCCTCCGGACCATGACCCAAGTGCCGTCTGTGTAGGACTCTTCATGCCGCTGAGGATACGCGGTGCAGTGAACCGGGGCCATCTCCCGGCTGCGCCGCCTATCGTTTGACGGAGCAGCGAAATGAAGCCAGTCAAGACACCCACAGTCGGCGACCAACTGGGCGGCTGCCGCCTTGAGCGACTGGCCGCCCATGGCGGCATGGGCGTTGTCTTTGAAGCGACCCAGCTCGCGCTCGGCAGGCGAGTGGCGGTCAAGGTGATCTCCCCCGCGCTGGCCGATGACGGCGAGTTCCGCGAGCGATTCGTCCGCGAGGCGCAGATGACGGCCTCCGTTCATCATCCGAACATCGTCGACGTCTACGACGCGGGCGAGCAGGACGGGGTCCTCTACCTGGTGATGCGCTTTGTTGACGGCGTTGACCTGCGGACGGTTCTGCGCGACGGCGGGCGCTGCTCGCCGCGCCGCGCCGCCTCGATCTGCACCGATGTTGCGGCGGCTCTTGACGCAGCCCACGCCGCCGGACTGACGCACCGGGACGTGACTCCCTCAAACATCCTGCTGAGCGGTAGCGGCGACGGGGAGCAAGCGCTGCTGACCGACTTTGGGCTGGTGAAACAGACCGGCAGTGAGGGCCAGACCAAGTCGGGGACATGGCTTGGCACGCTGGCCTTCGTGGCGCCGGAGGCGCTCCGCGACGACCCGATTGATGGACGGGCCGACGTATACGCCCTTGGCTGTGTCCTCTTCCGGATGATCGCGGGGGTTCCCCCGTTCGTCCGCGACCACGATGCCGCCACAATCGCTGCGCACCTCGGCGACGATCCGCCGCTGCTGAGCGAGACGGGGAATTCTCCGCGGGAGCTCGACGCGGTCGTCGCGAAGGCGCTGGCCAAGGACCCGGCCGACAGGTACCGGTCGGCGGGCGAGTTCGCCGCCGCAGCCAGTCGGGCGCTCGGCGGCGCCCCGCACGAGGAGGAGCGGACGAGGGTTCAGGCGACCAAGCGTCCACCTGCTGGCGGGAGCGAGCAGCCGACCGTCGCAGTGCCTGCATCGTCGGGTCGTGCGCTGCAGAAGTCCAAGCGCATCGGAGTGATGGCGTTTGCCGGATTGGCCGCGGTAGCCGGAGCGGCCGGTGCGATCGCCGTTGACCGCGCCGTGACGGCGTCGGGGTCCAGTTCCAAGCGAGCACGTGCAGTTTCGGCCAAGCCTGCCGCCGTTTCGCTGGTGCCCTACGCCGCCGGCGGCTATTCGGCCAGGGTCCCCTCCGGGTGGCGGATAATCGAGGACGAGATCGACAAAGGCCTCTACCGCGACAGCGTCTGGCGGGCGCCGGCGCCGAGCAAGGCTCAGTTGAAGATCGCCTACCGGGAGGGAGTCAAGGTCGGCGCCGACCGCGTGGCAGGGACGCTCCGCACCCAGGCGGCGAGCGATCCCACCTACAGCGAACTTGCCTGGGGACCGATCGAGCTGAACGGCGCGACTGCGACCCGCTGGGTCTACGGGCGCAAGGGCCGGGCCCGGATGAGCTGGACGATGAACCCCTGCGGCACCAGCGTCGCGGTCCACGGCAGCGCGAAGCCGTCGGAGATCCTGCGCTGGGCGCCGACCTTTCGGGCGGTCGCGGCAGCCGTCTCGCCCGGCTGCTCCTAAAGCGTCGAAACCGCAGGCGGGGGATGTACGCTCGCCTGCGTGAGCGAGAGTGAGAGTGACGAGCAGCGCCAGCGCAGACACGAGGAGACGGCGGCGGCGGCGCTGGCCGCCCGCGAGCAGTGCGGAGTCCCGCTTGACGAGCCAATCGACTGCCTGCTGACGACGGTCGAACGGAGCTTCGACCTGGCGGTGGTGATCGCAGACCTCGGCGAGGGGATTGCCGGATGCCTGGCACGGCGCGCAGATCTGAACCTTGCCCTGCTGGCAGCGAAGGACGCGGCCGTTCGCCGGCGCTTCACACTGGCACACGAGCTTGGCCACTTCCAGCTAGGGCACGGGCCCGGGGTTGACACCCCCGCGACGCTGAGGAATCAGAGCGACCCCAAGGAGGCGGCCGCAAACCAGTTCGCCGCCGAATTCATCGCCCCGCAGCCTGCGGTTGAGCGATTCCTCCAATCCCTCGACGATGACTCCCCGTCGCTCGAGCTCGTCTGCCGCGTCTCAAACCACTTTGCGATCAGCGCCTGGTCGGCGCGGATCAGGCTCGAGAGCGTGGGAGTGATCAACGACCCGGCAGTGATCAGGCAGCTCGACTCCGAAATATTCGCCGGCAAGTCGAAGGCCTGGTACGAACGGCTCGAGCTGAAGGACCGCGAGGATCTGTGCGCCCTTCAGGGCTCGCTGCTTCCGCGCTTGGCGACCGTCGTGGAGGGCTCGGCCTACGCCGATTACGCGAACGGCAGAATCGGTTCCGATCGGCTGGCGCGCGCCATCGGCTCCAGCGCCGCAGAGGTTGACGAGCTGCTCGGGGGCTCAGTCGGCTGAGAGGAAAAGGTCGTCGACCTCGTCCCAGTCGGCGGGGCTTTCGACCGAAAGGGCGTCGACGATCATCTCGGCGCGCTGCACGCTCTGCTCCGGCGGGGCCTGATCGCTGAGACTTGCGCGGAAGGCGATCCCCGGACTCTGCGGCGGTGCCGGCATGACAGCGAGAATTACCTCGGCGCCCAGCACCGACCGCAATGCTTCGCGAACCTTCGAACCGAGCCGTGGCAGCGTTCCCGCCTCGAGCTGCTCCAGATACCGGGTGGCCTTGCTCCGGTTGGCGGCATCATCAGCCATCCCGGTCTTGACGAGAACCTGCTCGGCAAGCTCCTCAATGCTCAGGCCCGCCCGCTCGCGCGCACGGCTTGGCTGAAGCGCAAAGGCGTCGGAGAAGATCTCTGCAGCGCTCTCCATCAGCGGCGTCTGCTGCTCGGCCGCAAAGGCCGTCGCGTCATAGCTGCGGAGCGGAGCCTCGTCGACCAGATAACGCTCGATCTTCTGCTCCAGCTCAGCGCGCTGGTCGGCGGATACGGACTCGAGCAGATCGCCCAAATTGGGGCGCTCGCCCCGCTCGAAGGCGGCGCGGAAATCTTCAAAGAGTCGTTCGGTGGTTGTCATGTCACGATCACTGCTCCCCAGCTGCGTCTTTGCAATCGTCGCGGAAGCGACGTGCGATCTGGTCGATATTGGTCACGGTGAAGGAGAGTCCAAACGCAATCTCAAGGATCCGCGCAACCTCGCGTGAAGGCTGATCGCCGAAGATACG
>WLNX01000004.1 GCA_009699565.1 Actinomycetota bacterium
GACCGCATGCTGATCCGTTCGGCGGCTGCCGCAGCACTCATCTTCCCACTCGTAGGAACCGTCGTTTATGTGATCGTGAGGCCGCCGGAGTACATCGAAGACCGGGTCGAGCGGGAACTGGAGATGCAGGCGGCAGCGGCGCGATTGGCGTCGACCGACTATCAGGCATGCCCGCACTGCGAGGAGATAGTCGCCGGCGACTTCCTCCGTTGCCCCCACTGCATGCGCAAGCTGCGCGACTCCTGCGCAGGCTGCAACAGGCCACTCGATCCCGACTGGCTGCTCTGCCCCTACTGCGAGTCCGAGATCGAGGGAGTAACCCCGGCTGCCAAGCCCAGACTTCGGGGCGGACGCGACACGGGACGCCACGAAGAGACTGTGATCGTCGAGGAGGAAGTCTCCTTCGATGACGCCTTTGCCGATACCGTCTTTGAAGAGCAGCTGGAAGAGCCGATCAGGGTCGACGACTCCGATCAGCCCCGCTGACCAACCAACCAACGGAGAGCCTCATGGAACGGACACTGATCCTCGTAAAGCCCGACGCATTCGCACGCAACCTCACCGGCGAGGTGATCGCCCGGTTCGAGCGCAAGGGACTCCACTTGGCCGCCCTCAAGATGATGGTTGCCGACAAGGCGCTCGCAGAGGCTCATTATGCAGAGCACGCCGAGCGCCCGTTCTTCGGGGAACTGGTCGATTTCATCACTAGCGGCCCGCTCGTCGCGATGGTCTTGGAGGGCAGCCACGCCGTAAAGGCGGCGAGGCAGGTGATTGGGGCGACCGATCCGATCGAAGCCGCTACCGGGTCGATCCGCGCCGACTTCGCACTTGAGGTGGGCAGCAATATGGTCCACGGCTCCGACTCGGACGAGTCGGCGGCACGCGAGACGGCGCTCTTTTTTCCCGAGCTTGGCTGAGCCGACGGAGCCGCTCCGCTGGCAGGACGGTTGGACGCTGGTACTGGCGTCAGGCTCGCCGCAGCGCTCGGAGATCCTGCGCTCGTGCGGGCTGAAGGTCGATGTCCGGCCAACTGGAGCGGACGAGCTGGATCAGGGCGAACCGCACGTCGTTGCTGCTGCCAACGCACGCGCCAAGGCCCAGGCCGGTCGAGCCGGCCTGACAGCGGCCGAGCGGGAGCGATCGGTCGTACTCGGAGCCGACACTCTGGTCGCGCTTGACGGGAAGATCTACGGAAAGCCGGCCGACGAGCAGCAGGCACGCGATTACCTGACCGAGTTGGCGCGCGCGCCACACGAGGTGGTCGGCGCGATCACGGTGATCGATCCGTTCGGTAACGCCTTCGAGGCCGTTGTCACGACAATGGTCGAGTTCCGCCCTCTGACGCCCGACGAGATCGCCGAGCAGGTCGCTCTGGGGGAGTGGGAGGGGCGCGCCGGCGGCTACGCAATCCAGCTCTCCGGCGATCGCATGGTCGCTGATATCGGAGAGGACCGACTCAATGTCGTCGGGCTCTCTCTGACCGCTCTGAACGGCCTTGTGCAAGGTCTGTTGCCCGCTGGAAGCGACGGGTTTGAACGCTACACTTCCTAAATACGCGGAACGTCCGTGATTCCCTAATGGAATTGTGTTCCTCCCGCGTTATTTCTGTCCATGGGCGTCCTTAGCTACTTGACTGGAATGGGCGGCCGCGACATGGCCGTCGATCTGGGCACGGCCAATACGCTCGTTTATGTGCGTGGCCGCGGGATCGTTCTCTCGGAGCCGAGCGTCGTTGCAATCGACGCTCGCGGCGGAGAGGTTCACGCCGTCGGCGTAGAAGCAAAGCGCATGCTCGGGCGAACACCGGGAACGATTCAGGCGATCCGCCCTCTCAAAGACGGCGTCATCGCGGACTTTGACGTGACCGAAGCGATGCTTCGGCACTTCATCCAGAAGGTGCACCAGGGTCGTTGGGCGCACCCGCGGGTCGTCGTTTGTGTTCCGTCCGGCGTAACCGGGGTTGAGAAGCGCGCAGTTGAGGAAGCGTGTCTTTCTGCCGGGGCGAGGCAGGCCTATCTGATCGAGGAGCCTATGGCAGCGGCGATTGGCGCCGGACTGCCGATCGGCGAGCCGACCGGGTCAATGATCGTCGACATCGGCGGTGGCACCAGCGAGGTCGCGGTCATCTCGCTCGGAGGGATCGTCGTCTCGCGTTCAATCCGCATCGGCGGAGACGAACTTGACGAAGCGATCATCAATTACGCCAAGCGCGAGTACAAGCTTCTGATTGGGCAGCAGACCGCGGAGGAACTGAAGTTGGAGATCGGTTCAGCCTTCCCAATGGCTGAGGAGTTCCAAGCCGAGATCCGCGGCCGCGATCTCGTCAGTGGGCTTCCAAAGACGATCGCTTTGACCAGCGAGGAGGTCCGCGGGGCAATTGAAGAGCCGCTCGCGCAGATCATTGCTGCAATCAAAGAGACCCTTGACAGCACGCCACCCGAACTCTCCTCCGACATCATGGATCGCGGCATCATGCTCGCCGGTGGCGGCGCGCTGCTCCGCGGCCTTGACGAGCGGCTGCGCAGCGAGACGCACATGCCGGCGCACCTCGCCGAATCGCCGCTCACTTGCGTGGCCGTCGGTTCAGGCCGCTCGCTCGAAGAGTTTGAAGCAATCCACCGTTCCAATCGCTCAGCAAGGAAGCGTCGCAGGCGCTAGCCGCCGCAGCCAAGACGCCCTCACATGCCTTGCCCGACCCAGACATTGAGATGTACGACCGGACTATTCGTCGGCGGCGGCTAACGCTCGTCGCGCTTCTGGCGTGCGCACTGCTGCTCCTGAGCGTCTATGTCGGCGAATCGTCGAGCGGCCCGCTCCACTCTGTGCAGCGCGGAGTCTTCAGTGTCTTCACACCTGTTCAGGAGGGCGCTTCGAGGGTTCTCAAGCCTGCTCGCGACCTCTTCGGATGGATCGGCGACACCGTCAACGCGAAGAGCCGTCTCGCGGAGGTTGAGAGCTCTAACCGTCAGCTCCGCTCGCGTGCGATCGCAGGAAGCGAGGCGCTCCGCGTGAACGCCCAGCTCCAGAAGCTCCTCAACCTCAACCAGGCGAACGGCTTGGCGGCTGCCAGTCCCGTTGCAGCGAGAGTAATTGGCCGCTCGCCGACCCTCTGGTACGGGACCGTCACGATCGATCAGGGGAGCAGCAGAGGAATCAGGGTTGGGAACCCCGTGATTACCGGCGACGGCCTCGCCGGGCAGGTTTCGACGGTCACCGGCCACGCGGCCGTTGTGACCCTGATCAGTGACGGAGAGATGGCAGTTCCTGCACGGATCAGCGGCAGCGGGGCGCAGGGAGTGGCCCAGACCGGAGCCGGGGGCCCCAACGACCTTCGACTGAAGTTCATCGCCCGCCGTTTTCGTGCTGATCCCGGTGCATCGGTCGTCACGGCCGGGACCCTCTCCAATTCGCCGAAGCTGCAGTCTCTCTACCCGCCCGGGATTCCGATTGGGTCCGTCACGCGCGTAGTTGATCCGGGAACCGACGCGCAGAAGATCTTCGTTCGTCCATACGCCGACCTGCAGCGGCTCGAGATCGTTCAGGTTCTCACCCGCAGGATCAACGGGAACAGGCCATGAAGCTCAACTACCGTTCACTCGGCTGGAGGCTCGTGCTGCTCGGCGCAGTAACGGTCGTCTTCCAGATCGCCGCCGTATCGCAGGTGAGGATCCTCGGCGTCAATGCCGACCTTGTGCCACTCGTGGCGGCGTCAGTCGGGCTGCTTTGCGGATCTCTGCCGGGGGCGGTCTTTGGTTTTGGCCTGGGCATGCTGCTGGACCTCGCACTTGTCGAGACGGTTGGCGTCGATTCGCTGATCCTTCTCGCCATCGGCTATGCGGCCGGTCGCCTGCGCGAGCTGCGTGACCCGCAAGGCGCGATCGTGCCGGTGCTGGTCGGAGCCGGCGCGACCGCGATCGCTCAGGTTGGCTTCTCGCTGCTTACCTTCCTGCTTGGCCAGCCGGTTCCACTCGGATGGGCGCTTCTGTGGGAAGTTCTTGGGACAATTGCATTCAACTCCGTGATTGCAATCCCCGTCTATCTGTTGGTCCGTCGCTGCGTCCTCGCGGCCCTGCCGGAGGATCCGCGCCGTCGTCGACGCCGCGCCTACACGACCGGCGGGCTATCCCCGCTATCCAAGTCATGATCGAGCCAGCCAACAGACCTCTCGGCAGCCCAGGCGGATCG
Source organism: Actinomycetota bacterium (assembly GCA_009699565.1). Lineage (GTDB taxonomy): Bacteria > Actinomycetota > Thermoleophilia > Solirubrobacterales > Solirubrobacteraceae > F1-60-MAGs163. The sequence goes on from WLNX01000004.1 coordinate 4,186, forward strand.
CCGCTGACGCCGCAGCTCGCGATGCGCGTGGCGGTCCTTGGCGGGATCGCGCTGATGCTTTTCGCGATCGTCTTCCTGCGCCTCTGGTTTCTCCAAGTCCTGACCGGAGATCAGGCGGTGCACGAGGCCGTCAACAACCGCGTGCGAACCGTGGCCGTAGCTGCCCCGCGCGGGGCCGTGCTAGACCGAAACGGTAAGACCCTTGTCGAGAACCGGGCGGCGTCGGTGATGCAGCTTGACCCGCAACAGCTTCCGCCGGCGACGCGAACAGCCGCCGCGCAGTGGGGTCAGGCGATGACGACTTGGGCGCGAACCCCACGCAAGGATCGCGGCGCAAGGCCGGCGATTCCCCCGCCGGCGAATGCCGCAATCGCGGCTCGCTATCGGCGGCTTGCTTCCGTGCTTGGGGTATCGGCAGGGACCATCAATCGGCGTGTAACCGAGCAGCTCGCACAGCTGCCTTACGCCAACGTTCGGGTCCAGGTAGACGTACCTAACTCGGTCCGCAACTATCTGCTCGAGCGCCCGCGGCAGTTCCCCGGCGTGAGCGTCGATCAGATCTACGTCCGCCGCTATCCGGGAGGGGTAGGGGCTGCACAGCTGCTGGGTGCTGTTGGCCAAGTAAGCCCTGAGCAGTTGAAGGCCGATTCGTTCCGCGGCGTCCTTTCAGGGGCGATCGTTGGTCAGGAGGGGTTGGAGCGCAGCTACGACCGCTACCTGCGGGGCGCAGACGGAACGAAGAGCATTACCGTTGACGCCGGCGGCCGGCTCCAGGGTCAGCGCATCTCTCGCGAGTCGCGCGCTGGCAACAGCGTCCGGACGTCGCTCGACTCAAGTCTCCAGAGAACGGGAGAGCGCGCGCTTGCCTCGGCGGTCGGGGGCGGATCCGGCACAGCCGGCGCATTTGTCGCGATCGATCCGCGCAACGGGCGCGTGCTGGCGCTCGGCTCAGCTCCAACATATGACCCGAGCGACCGGGCCAAGCCGATTGCGACTGCGGCAGAGTACGAGCGGCGCTTCGGCGCGGCGGCCGGCGCTCCGCTCTTCAACCGTGCGATCAGCGGCGCCTACCCGACCGGCTCGATCTTCAAGCCGATAACGGCCCTTGCCGGGTTGGAGAATGGCCTGATCACAGAGCAAACAACAATCAACGATCCGGGCGTCCTGACCGTAGGCCAGCAGAAGTTCTACAACGCCGGCCGTCAGGCGAACGGACCTGTCAGCCTCGTGCGTGCCCTGCAGGTTTCGTCCGACGTCTACTTCTACGAGGTCGGCCGCGAAGCGAATCCGGTCAAGGGCCAGATCATCCAGACCTGGGCTAGGCGGCTTGGGCTCGACCGCGCCACCGGAATAGATCTGCCGGGGGAATCGGCAGGAACGATTCCAGACCGTCAGTGGCGCGCCGGGCAGAACGCCAAAGAGGTCGCCTACGAGAAGGAGACCGGGAAGAAGTGTCCTCCTGACTGTCTCTACTCCGACAAGCGGCCATGGTCGGTTGGCGACAACATCCAGCTTGCAGTCGGTCAGGGCGACGTACAGGCATCGCCTCTGCAGATGGCGGTTGCCTATTCGACAATCGCCAACGGTGGCACCGTCGTCAGACCCCATCTGGGCTTGGCGATCGAAAGCGAAACCGGTCAGCAGCTCGAACGGATCACCGCGCCTCCACTGAGACGCGTCGTGATTGACCCTGTGCACCAGAAGGCGATTCTCGAAGGCCTCCACCGGTCAACCCTTGATGACGGCACATCGGCCGACGTCTTCAGCGGTTGGAATCAGAGCAAGTACCCCGTATACGGCAAGACCGGAACTGCCGAACGCCCGCCGCGACCCGATCAGTCCTGGTATGCAGCCTATGTGCCGAGCGCCACCAAGCCGATCGTAATCGTTGCCACGGTTGAGGACGGCGGCTTCGGTGCCGAGAGTGCTGCACCCGCCGTCTGTACGATGCTCTCGCAGTGGTTCTCACAGCCGGACCGCTGCTCGTCAGGGACTTCGAGGACACGATGAGCACAACAACAATCATCCGCAAACCTGACGCCGCGAAGTCGGAGTCGGCGGTCGGCTTCCAACTCCCGTTCGACCTCGTGCTCGTTCTCGCCACGGCGGGACTGGCGATCTGTTCGGTGCTGACAATCGCAGCGGCGACGGCAACCGACGTTCCTGGCAGCCCCGACTACTTTGTGGTCCGCCAGCTTGTCTATTTCGGCGTTGGCGGGCTGCTGGCGGTGGCGCTCTGGCGAACCGACTACTCGCGCCTTCGGGAGCTTAAGTACTTCTTCTATGGAGCGCTGATTCTGTCGATCCTGACCGTGATCGCGTTCGGCTCGGTTGCCCGCGGCTCAAGGCGCGCCATTGACCTTCCACTCTTCTCGTTTCAGGCATCAGAGCTCGGCAAAGTCCTGCTGGTCGTGTCGCTTTCTGCGTTCACGATCGACATGACGCGCCGCGCGGCGGACAGTCGAACAACCGCTCGCCTTGTGGCGATCGGCTTGGCGCCTGCCGCTCTCGTGATGCTTCAGCCGGACCTCGGTTCGGCACTCGTTTTTGTCGCCATAACGGCGACGATTCTGTTCATTGCCGGGGTTCCCTGGCAGCACTTCGCAGCGGCAGGGGCGGTGGCCGTAGCGGCCGTCGTCCTTGCTCTGGCGGTGTTGCCAAGCGCCGGCATAAATGTTTTGCACAGTTATCAGAAGGATCGCTTAACGGCGTTCCTGCACCCGTCCGAGACATCGGGCAGAGAGGGCTATCAGCAGAACCAGTCGCGCATTGCGATCGGGTCCGGAGAAAAGACCGGACGCGGAGCCAGCGCGACCCAGACCAAGTACAACTTCCTTCCCGAGCACCACACCGACTTCATATTCGCCGTAGTTGGCGAGCGGTGGGGTTTTGCCGGGGCGGCTCTCGTTCTTTCGCTCTACGCGCTGATGATTTGGCGCGCGCTGCGAATACTGACAATGGCTAAGAACCTGTATGGCGCATTATTGGCCGGGGGCATCGTTGCGATGCTGATGTTTCAGGTGTTCGTCAACGTTGGGATGACGGTTGGGATAATGCCGATTACAGGCATCCCACTTCCGCTCATGAGTTACGGGGGCTCGTCGCTGATTGCGACGATGCTGGCGGTCGGTTTGCTGCAGTCCATCTACGCCCAAGGGCGCAATGCCGCGATGTCGCAGGGACGGGTGCTCACATTCCAATGAAAAGAGCATTCCGTGAAGAAACAAGTCCTAGTAAGCGTTGATCCTTGGGAGACCAGGGTTGCGCTGCTTGAACAAGCAGGAACACCAGCCAAGGGCGACGATCAACGCCCCTCCGACAGGGCCAACCCATCGGCCGGCTACCGCGTAGCCGAGCTCTACATCGAGCGGCGCGGAAGCCGCTCGATCGTGGGCAACGTCTACAAGGGCAAGGTAGACAACGTGATCGACGGCCTTGAGGCTGCATTCATCGACATCGGCCTGGAGAAGAACGCTTTCCTCCACATCGACGAAATCGTGCTTCCGGGTGTTGAGACGCCAAGGCGCGGTCGAGGAGAGGAAGGCGGCAAGAAGATCAGCTCGCTCCTGAAGAAGGGGCAGGAGGTAGTGGTTCAGGTCGTGAAGGATCCGCTGAAGACGAAGGGTGCGCGCTGCTCAATGGACCTGACGATTGCCGGGCGCTACATGGTTTATACGCCGACCGGCGAAGGCGTAGGTATCTCCAAGCGCCTTGAGGACAAGGAGCGTGCTCGGCTTCGCAGGGCTGTCAAGGGGCTTGAAATAAGGCAGGGCGGGGCAATCCTGAGGACGGCCGCGCACGGCGCCCACAAGGAGGATTTTGAGCGCGAGCTGCCTTACCTCTACAAGTTGCACGAGGTGCTCATTGCCCGAGCAGAGGCGCAGTCGGCGCCGTCCCTCGTCTTCCAGGAGGCCGACCTGTCGGTTCGCGTCGTGCGCGACATCTTCAGCGTTGATTTCGAGAAGGCGATCGTCGACAACGAAGACCAGTACAACCGCCTGCGTTCGTTCTTTGAACGGACCTCGCCGGAGCTCGTCGACCGCGTTGAGCTTTGGCAGGAGTCGACGCCGCTGTTTGAGCAGGCCGGCGTCGAGGAGGTCATCGACGGTCTCACATCCCGCCGGGTTGACCTTCCCAGCGGCGGGTACCTGATGGTCGACTACGGGGAGGCGTTGACCGTGTTCGACGTCAACTCCGGCTCCTACGTTGGGCGCGGCCGCCAGGCCAGGCTTGAGGACACGATCACGAAGACGAATCTCGAGGCCGCAGACGAGATCGTCCGTCAGCTTCGGCTGCGGGACGTCGGCGGGATCATCGTGATCGACTTCATCGACATGACGAAGGCGAAAAATCGCGATGACGTGATGAAGACCCTGCGCAAGGCTCTAGACGCCGACCGCACCAAGACTTTCACGGCAGAGATCTCCAGGCTCGGGCTGGTTGAGATGACCCGCCAGAACGTCACCGAGGGCGTGCGCGAAATCATCTCGCGCACCTGTCCTACCTGCAACGGCGACGCGGTCGTCCTCAGCGAGGAAACGATCGCGATCGAGTTCGACCGGCGCCTGCGCGAGCTTGCTGCCCGTTCGCCTCGAGCGACCGAGGCCTTCCTCGTGCAGATGAATCCGAAGGTGAGCGTCGAGTTCACCGGGGCGGGCGCACGGATGTTGCGTGAGCTCGAGGAGTCGACCGGGAAGCTGTTCCACTTCGAGGGCAGCGACAGTCTCTCTCTTGGCCATTTCGACGTAACGATGGAGGGCAGTGCAGAGGCCGTCCGCGAAAGGGCGGTTCCTTTCAATGCTGGCGACGAGGTGCTTGTGACGCTCGTTGAGCCGCACATGTACAACGTTGACGACGCCGTTGCGAAGATCGACGGATACATCGTTGCCGTTGCAGGGGGCGGGCCGCACCTCGGTGAGAAGAAGATGGTCAAGATCGAGGAAGCGGGGAGGAATTCAGCCACCGCGGTCCTGCTGGAGTCTGCTGCCGGGGCCGATCCACTAGACTCGACGCCGCAAGGCGACGCGATGAGCGAAGCCTCTGACGGCACAGACGCCGAACCTGAAGCGGCAGCAGCCGCTGACAACCCGAACTGAGTGAGTGAGTATGTACGCGATCGTTAAGACCGGAGGCAAGCAGTACCGCGTCGAGAAGGGGCAAACCCTGCTCGTCGAACGCCTGCCCGCAGCCGAAGGGGAGACAGTCGACTTGGAGCCGCTAATGGTGCGCTCCGACGACGCCGTCTTTGAGCCGGCAGCTCTCTCGAAGCTGAGCGTTAAAGCGAAGATCGTTGAGCATCTGCGCGGCGAGAAGATCCGCGTCTTCAAGTTCAAGCCTAAGCGCGGCTACAAGCGCACAACAGGTCATCGTCAAGAATTGACGCGGATTGAAATCACCGACATCGGCCAGGGCAGCAAGCCTGCGGCCGCCAAGAAGAGCGCGCCGGCCAAGGCCGAAGCGCAGGAGGCCTGATCACAAATGGCACATAAGAAGGGCCTCGGCTCATCACGAAACGGTCGCGATTCGCAGTCCAAGCGGCTCGGCGTAAAAGTCTTCTCAGGGCAGGCAGTGACAGGCGGGGAGATCATCGTCCGCCAGCGCGGAACCGTCTTCCGCCCGGGTGACGGCGTAGGCATCGGCCGCGATCACACGCTCTTCGCGACCGCGCCTGGCGTGGTTGAGTTCACACGCGGCCGTCGTGGCCGCATCGTGAACGTCGTCAGCGGCGACGCTTCCTAAGTCAGTCGCGCCGGAGCGCCCCTGGGCGCTCTCTCAGATTCCCTGTGACGTCGGGCGGATCAACAGCTCGTTGATGTCGACGTGAGCCGGCTGAGAGATCGCGAACATCACCGAGCGGGCGATGTCGTCATCGGTCAGGCCGTCCGCCATCGGGGACCCGTTGTCCCAGAATGGCGTGTCGACGACGCCTGGTTCGATTAACGTCACGCGGGCGCCGCTGCCGACGAGTTCGGCGCGAAGCGACTGTGCCATCCCCGTTACTGCCCACTTCGTCGAGGAGTAAAAACTCCCCGGTATCGCAACGCGTCCCGCGACTGAGCTTGTCAGCAGGTAGTGGCCGCGGGACTCCTTGATCGCGTCAAATGTCGCGCGCACCGTGAAGGCTGCACCGAGCACGTTGGTCAGGACCATCTCCCTCCAATGGTCATGGTGGGCGCCGTCCCTGCCGAAGCCGCCCTTGCCACCAAAACCTGCGTTCACAAACGACACGTCGATCCGACCGAATTCGTTGATCGCAGCAGCCGCCAGAGCCTCGTTTGCCTCCCAGCTGGTGACGTCGGTGGTGACGGCGATCGCCTGCCCCGGTCCTCCGCACTCTTCTGCGACCCGTTCGAGTGCCTCGGTGCTGCGCGCGGCAAGGACCAGCTTGTGGCCGAGAGCGGCCGCGGCGCGCGCTGTGGCCGCTCCGATTCCGGTCGATGCTCCGGTGATTAGGATCACTTTCTCGGTCGTCATGGCTGCTCCTGTTCAGGGGACTTGGTTGCCAAGTCCTAGGGTTTGTGGGCGATGATTCACGATAAGGCTCGCATCTTTGCCCAAGCCGGGCGCGGCGGGGACGGATGTCTCTCGTTCCGCCGCGAGGCGCATGTGCCCCGCGGCGGCCCTGACGGCGGCGACGGCGGCCGTGGCGGCGACGTCGTGCTGGTCTGTGACGGGTCCCTCCGCGACCTCCAGTCGCTTGCCGGCCGCAGCGAGCTGAAAGCCGGTCGCGGGAACCATGGGGAGGGTGCCTTGAAGTCGGGGTCGGCCGGAGGGATCTTGGAGATCCATGTGCCCCCCGGCACGGTCGCCGAGCTTGAGGACGGCACGATCCACGACCTCGTTGTGCCCGGAGCCCGCGCGATTGTCGCGCGGGGCGGGTCGGGCGGCCGCGGGAACAACCACTTTAAGAGCTCCACCCGGCAGACTCCGCGCTTTGCTGAGCGTGGGCTTCCCGGAGAGGAGTACTGGATCGACCTGCGTCTGAAGTTGCTTGCCGATGTCGGGCTCGTCGGCGTACCCAACGCCGGCAAGTCGTCGCTGATCTCAACGCTTACGCGGGCGACTGCCAAGGTCGGCGACTATCCGTTCACCACGCTTCAACCGCAGCTGGGAGTGCTGGACCGCGGCGGTCGCCAGCTGGTGCTCGCCGACATCCCCGGCTTGATCGAAGGTGCCAGCGAAGGCGCTGGGCTGGGCCACGAGTTCCTAGCCCATGTCGAGCGAACGAGGTTGCTGGTGCACGTCCTCGACCTCGCGCCCCTCGATGGCAGCGTCCCCGAGGCCAACTACAAGCTGATTGAGAAGGAGCTCTCCCGCTACAACGCCGAGCTTGCTGCGTTGCCGCGAGTGCTGGCGCTCTCGAAGGCCGATCTCGTTCCAGCAGAGACAGCGGAACGGGCTGCCGACGAATGGCGTGAACGCCTCGGTGGAAGCATTCCCGTGATCGTCACGTCAAGTGCCACTCGCCAGGGATTGGACGAGCTCGCAGACGCACTTGTCCAGCGCGTCCCGGTGGAAGCCGAAGCCCCGGCGCTGGCGGCAAGCGAAACGCTAGCCGAGCATCAGGTCTTCCGGCCGGCGGCATCGCGCGAGTGGCACGCTGAACAGCTTGAGGACGGAACCTTCCGCGTAACCGGGCAACCGGTGGAGCGTCTGATCGCACGTTACGACGTCGAGAACGATGAGGCTTTGGCCCAGATTGAGCAGCGACTGCGCCGGATGGGCGTGATTGAGGCGCTCGGCGGGGTCGGCTTCAGTGCCGGCGACGAGGTTGAGATCGGCGGCGTGCAGTTTGAATTGGATCCCGGTTAGCGGTTCGCGGTTACGCTGCACAGTCGATGGCCCGTTACGTAATCAAGCTTGGATCGAACATCGTCGCCGATGAGGGCGGAGCGCTGCGCGCGGACCTGCTCGAAGCGGTCTGTGACGAGGTAGCCGCCCGCCACCGCGCCGGCGACAGTGTTGTGATCGTCTCAAGCGGGGCGATCGCCCGCGGCATCGAAGTGATGAAGCTCGACGGCAGGCCTGCGGCGATGGCAGACCTGCAGGCGGCCAGCGCGGTCGGGCAGGGGAAACTTTTCCGCGTCTATGACGAGATGCTGCGAGAGCGGGAACTCGTCAGCGCCCAGGTGCTGCTGACCTTCTTCGACATCGGCCACCGCGGCAACTACCTCAATGCGAGGCAGACGCTTGGAAGGCTGCTGGATTGGGGAGTCGTTCCGGTCGTGAACGAGAACGACACCACGGCGACCGAAGAGATCTCGTTCGGAGACAACGACTTCCTCGCCGCTCAGGTGGCGATCATGATCGGTGCCGACCGGCTCGTGCTGCTGACCAATCAGGACGGGCTCCACCAGGCCGACCCGCGCAGCGATCCAAACGCGCCACTGGTTGACGAGATCACCGACGTCTCCCAGCTCAGCGAATACGAGATCGGACAGGCACCGTCAGGGCTGGGCTCCGGCGGCATGCGCTCAAAGGTGGTCGCCGCCGAGATGGCGACGGCGGCAGGGATCCCCGCGACTGTGGCAAGCGGTATCCGCGAAGGAGCGCTCTCGCGGGCGCTCTCAGGCGAGAAGGAGGGAACGCGGTTCTCGGCTCAGGAAGAGCGATTCTCGAGCTTCGAACTCTGGCTGCGCTACGCGAAGCCGACCAAGGGAACTCTCACCGTTGACGAGGGCGCGGAGCGTGCCCTGCGGAACTCTGGCGCGTCGCTGCTGCCCGTCGGTATCAGCGCCGTCGAAGGCGATTTCCAGCCCGGAGACGCGGTCGAGGTTCGATCCTCCGGAGGTGTCGTCGGCAGGGGAATCTGCAACTACTCCTCGGAGGAGCTAGCTCTTGTGCTTGGGATGAGCTCGGAAGCGGTCAACGAGGCACTTGGCAGAACGGCTGAAGCGGCGGTTCACCGCGACTACTTCGCCATCGGCTAGCCGGCTCCCGGGCTGCCGCGCTGACTACTCTCTGCTGATGGACGCAAGCGACCAGAGCGCCGCGCAGCAGTGCGCGGCGGCCAAGGCAGCCGCACCCGCTCTCGCCCGTGCCTCGCGCGAGCTCAAGGACGCGGCACTGATGGAGCTGGCCGAAAGCCTTGAGCGGCGCTCAGCTGAGATTTTGGCCGCGAATGCGCTGGATCTGGCTGCCGGCGAAGAGGCTGGACTCTCGGACGCGCTGCTGGACAGGTTGCGCCTCGATCGGTCGAGGATCTCCGCAATCGCCGACGGCGCCCGCGAGGTCGCGAGGCTGGACGACCCGGTCGGCGAGCTGCTTGAGGAGCGGGAACTGGACAACGGGCTCCATCTCCAGGTACTCCGGGCAGCACTGGGCGTCGTGGCAGTCGTCTACGAAGCCCGCCCCAACGTCACGATCGACGCGGCGGGGCTGTGCATCAAGTCCGGCAACGCGTGCGTCCTTCGAGGCTCGGCCACCGCGGAGCGCACCAACGCCGTGTTGGCCTCCGTAGCCAGAGATGCGGTCGTGGCCGCAGGGCTGCCGGCAGCGGCCGTGACGCTGGTCGGCGGTGGCCGTGAACAGCTCGCCGAGCTCGCAACGCAGAAGGGGATCGTCGACTTGATCATCCCGCGAGGGGGAGAGGGCCTGAAGGCGGCGCTCGAGGCGGTGGCAACGGTGCCGGTTCTCTACGCCGCATCAGGCAACTGCCACGTCTACGTCGACCGCAGCGCCGACCTTGCCGACGCTGTCGCGATAGCCGTCAACTCCAAGGTTCAGCGACCGGGGGTCTGCAACGCAGCGGAGACGCTGCTGGTCCATCGCGACGTCGCCGCCAGCTTCATCCCGCTAGTCGCGCGGGAACTCCTCGCGGCAGGTGTCGAACTGCGGGTGGATGAGGCGGTCAGGGGGTTCGCCGGCCCGGAGCTTGCAGGCCAGCTGGTTGATGCCGTTGAAGCGGACTGGGAGACAGAGTTCCTCGACTTGATCATGGCTGTGCGGGTAGTGGATTCGCTTGAGCAGGCGATCGAGCACATCGCCCTCTATGGCAGCGGCCACTCGGAGGCGATCGTGACCGCAGACGAAGCTGCAGCCGACGAATTTCGACACGGCGTTGACGCGGCCTGCATCTACGTCAACGCCTCGACCCGCTTCACCGACGGAGCGGTATTCGGAATGGGCTCGGAGATCGGCATCTCGACCCAGAAGCTTCATGCCCGCGGGCCGATTGGGCTGCGCGAACTTTGCACCATCAAGTATGTCGTCACAGGCGACGGGCACGTGCGCGCGTGAGCCGCGTCGGTCTGTTCGGCGGAAGTTTCAACCCGCCTCATCTCGGTCATTTGATCTGTGCCCAGGAGGCCGGCGAGCAACTGCAGCTTGACCGCGTCGTCCTGGTGCCGCTCCACACGCCGACTCACCGCGACCTCCCCGGTGATCCCGGCCCGGCGGCGCGGCTCGCACTCTGCGAAGCTGCCGTCAATGGAAACAGTCTTCTGGATGTCAGCGCAATCGAGGTCGAACGAAGCGGCGACTCCTTCACGATCGACACGCTGCGCAGTTGGCGCGAGATGAACCCGGACGACGAGCTGACGCTGATCCTCGGCCACGATGCCGCCAGCGGCTTTGGAAGCTGGCGCGAGCCTGCTGAAGTACTCGATCATTGCCGCCTTGCGGTGGTCTCAAGGGAAGGGGAGTCGGAGCAGTCTGTCGCAGAGCAGATCAGAGCAGAGTTCGAGCGCGCCGAGATTGTCACCGTCACGATGCCGCGGGTAGACATCTCCTCGTCGGCGATTCGCGAGCGAATTGGCAACGGGCTCCCGGCCCGGTACTTCGTTGCTCCCGCCGTTGACGCCTTGATCGAGTCCGAGGGCTGGTACCGATGACCGCTTCATCAGGACAGCTCACGACAGCCGAGCTCGTCGAACTGATCACCGACTATGCCCAAGGGCCGAAGGCTGTGGACCTCGTCGTCCTTGACCTCAGTTCGGCCTCGGCCTTTACCGACGCCTTTGTGGTTGCCACCGGACGCAGCGACCGCCAGGTCAAGGCGATTCATGAGGCGATTCATCAGGGAATGAAGGACGATCACGGAACGCTCCCGAGCCATGTCGAAGGGCTCAGGGAGGCCAGTTGGGTGCTGCTCGACTATGGCGACGTTGTCGTCCACATCTTCACTCCAGCCACTCGCGAGTACTACCGGCTGGAGACTCTCTGGGGCGACGTGCCCCGCCGCGAGGTAAGCACTGGGGAGCCTGACGAGACGGACGAGCAATAGGTAGTGGCATTGGGTCCCGAACATTTTCGCACCGTCCCCGACTGGCCGAAGGAGGGGATCCAGTTCCACGACATAAGCCCGATCCTGCGCGACGCTCAGCTGCTCGCGTCGACGACGCAGGACCTGATCGCAGCCACCCGAGCGATCGTTGGCGAGGTCGACTACGTGACGGCGCCCGAAGCGCGCGGCTTTCTGTTCGGCCCGGCGCTGGCTGTCGCCCTTGGCGCCGGCTTCGTCCTTGCACGCAAGCCTGACAAGCTCCCTCCGCAGACTGCCTCGGTGCCCTACGAGCTCGAGTACGGCGAGGAGCACCTCCACATTCACGACCACGAGCTTGAGGGCAAGCGGGTACTGGTGCACGACGACCTGTTGGCGACGGGAGGGACCGCGCGGGCGCTCGTCTCTCTGATGGAGACGGCCGGAGCGGAGGTGGTCGGCGCTGCCTTTGTCAGCGAGATTCTCTTTCTTGAAGGGCGGGCGTCGCTGGGCGCAATGCCGGTTGCGACCCTGGTGGAGTTCGACTAAGGCGAAATAGCAAATACCTGATCAAGTATTGCTATTTTAGGTCGTCCCGACTACCTGAATCCAAGAAAGGCAATACCTGAGATGACCGTCACCGAAGAGCTGCTCGCCAACGCCGAGAAGTACAAGGCCTCCTTTGACAAAGGGCATCTTCCGATGCCTCCGGCCCGGAAGATCGCGATCGTGGCCTGCATGGACGCCCGCCTCAACCCGTACGGCCTGCTTGGGCTGGAGGAAGGCGACGCGCACGTGATCCGCAACGCCGGCGGTGTCATCACCGATGACGAGGTCCGTTCGCTGGCAATCTCGCAGAGGCTGCTTGGGACCGAGGAGATCATCCTGATCCATCACACCGATTGCGGGATGCTGACGTTCACCGACGACGAGTTCAAGCGCTCAATCCAGGACGAGACGGGCATCAAGCCCGAGTGGGCCGCAGAATCGTTCCCGGATGTAGACGAGGACGTCCGCCAGTCGCTGGCGCGCGTCCACGCGAGCCCGTTCATCCCACTCAAGGACAACGTACGCGGCTTCGTCTACGAGGTTGAGACCGGCGTATTGCGCGTGGTCAAGTCGCCTGTCAGCCTTCTGCCCGTCGTCCGCTGCGCCTTTGCAGCGGACGGCGGAGCGGCGATGGGAGAGACGACAGAACTCTAAAACTCCTGCCTCGCGGCCCCCTGGCAGTGGTTGCTGGGCGTGCTGGCGTATTCGCTGCTAGCCAGTTACGCCGCTGCTGGTTTTCTTCAGCGTGACTGTGCGGGTGACGGAGCGGGTGGTGCCGCCGGTGGGCTTGAAGGTTGTGACGAGCGTGACGCGGATCGCGCCGCGGCGGCGCGCGGAGCGAGCCGCTGAAGTGAGCTTGCAGGTGAGTTTGTAGCGGCCTGCTTTTGTGATCTTCTTGCTGCCGGCGCAGGCCGTGAGGCGCTTGGCGCTGCGGGCGGCCGAAGAGTAGTTGAAGGTTCCGTACTGCGTTGCTGTTCCCGGGCTCGAAACTGCGATCACCGACTGGAGCGTCGAGCTATTTGCCACGACGCGCGACAAGACGAACTCGTTCGACGGTGGTGGGGCTGGTGGGGTCGTGGAAGAGAATCCAGCGGTGACCGAGCGCGCCTCGGTCATCGAGACGGTGCAGCTGCCGGTTCCTGAGCAGGCCCCCGACCAGCCGTCAAACTGCGAGCCCGAAGAGGCCGTCGCCGCTAGGGTCACTTCGCTGCCTGCTGTCTCCTCTGATGAGCAAGTAGATCCGCAGTCGATACCTCCGCCAGCAATCGTTCCCGAGCCGGCTCCCGACTTGGCGACCGTAAGCGCATATTGGCACGGGTCGGCCGCGGGGATCACCGACGAGAACAGCTCCCAGCTAGTGATGGTGGGATCCCCAACAGGAGCGTTGTAGGTGCTCAGGTATGAGCAGGTGGCCTGATTAAAGTCAACACGCGGGCGCTGCTTTACTCCGAGGGCGGCGTTAGGGCCGATTAGTGCATCGGGCTCACCAACGAGTACGCCGGCACCGTCAAGCGAAAGACTGTAATTGCCGTAATCGCTGGTGCCAATTCCAAGTGGCGTCACGATCTTGTAGCTGTCGCCGTAATCGGGCGCAGCGATCGCAACGCGGTTTCGAAAGCTAGTGAAGGTGCTGGTGCTGCTCGTGATGGCGCTCAAAGTCTCACCTGATGAGGCGCCGTTGCTTGCGCTGTAACGCTCAGTGGCTAAGGAGCGATCGGATGGACCAGAGTTTGTAAAGTTGGCGACCAGGAACTCATCCCGTACGGCGTTATAAGCCATAACCGGGTTCTTGTATTCAACGTCACCGGCGCCGACGCGAGTGGGGCCGCTGTTCAGTGTTCCGTCACCGTTCAAGTACCAGACGTAGCCGCCGTCCTGCGTGTCAGAGCCAATCCTCCGCCGATCGACCACCATGAACTTGTCCGACTTCGGAGAGTAAGCCAGATCCACGCCGCCGTAATCACTGGCCCCGGTGATCAGGTCGAGGCCGCGCGTGAAGGTGCCGCTTGAATCAAACCAGTAGGTGGCAGTGTTGTCGTAGTCCCTGAAGACAGCGAGCCACTTGCCAGCCTCGGCCGAATAAGCGACTGAAATGTTCGGGTAGTAGCGGTAGTGGTAAGCGGGTGACACCGCGAACGGCGATCCGGCCTTGACCGTGCCGTCACCGTTGAGGAACCAGCACTGGAACTCCTCCGTGTCGTCGTTGCCTAGGCAGGCAACCCAGCCGCCGGAAACCGGGTCGTACTTGACCGCCGGGTTCGCGTTGCGAGTAACCTCGCCCCCGGAAAGGAGGGTGGTCTGTGCTCCGGAGGCGGCCCCGGACGAATCGAGGGGCATGGCTACCCAATGGCGGGTAGATCCATCGAGGTAGTAGCTGACCGCCAGGCCGTCCCCGGTGGTCGGGTTCGTCGCCGCCACTTCAAAACGGCCGTTATCACCATTGTCTACTCCCCAGCTTGTCACCTGCTGCGGTGCGGCCTGGGCGGAGGCAACGATCACGAGCGAAGAGAGCGCCGCGATCAGGATCAACGAATAACGGGAACGTTTAGACATCGCTGGGAAGGTACAAGGTCTCCAATAAAATAAAACTGCGGACGTTGGGCCGCTGCGCCCGGCAAGCTTGCAAAGCCCGCTGCCCTAACCGGCGGCGGTCTCAGTGTTTCTGGGCTCTGAGCGATGTACAAAACCGCTCTCAGCCAGCCTCGCAGCGGCCCGGGCGACTCGGCACAGCCCGTGCTTGCTCGCTTTCGACCTGTGTCGTCTGTTCTGTCGCCTCTCCCGATGGAGCTGAGGGGGCTCGAACCCCTGACCTCCGCCATGCCATGGCGGCGCTCTCCCAGCTGAGCTACAGCCCCAAGTGAGGCGTCAGTGTAGCGTCGAAGGCCGCTCGCCGGTTGGCTGCGGGGGCAAGTAATCTCACCGGTAGCCATGAGCGACCTCAGATACGACCCTCAGGAGATCGAGCCCCGCTGGCAGCAGGTCTGGGAGGAGGAAGGCACGTGGGAGGTTTCCAACCCCGTGCCTGGCGTCACTGAGGATCAGGAGAACGCATATGTGCTCGAGATGCTGCCCTACCCGAGTGGCGAGCCGCACATCGGGCACCTCAAGGTCTATTCGGTCGGGGATGCAGTTGCGCACTTCAAGCGACGCAACGGCAAGCGCGTGCTGCATCCGATGGGTTACGACGCCTTTGGGCTGCCGGCCGAGAATCACGCGATCAAGACGGGGCAGCCGCCGCGCGCCTCGACCGAGGCCGCAATCGCAGAGTTCCAGAGGCAGTTCCGCCGCTGGGGCATCTCGATCGACTGGTCGCGGGAGCTGGCTACCTGTGAACCGGACTACTACCGCTGGACCCAATGGATCTTCAATCAGCTCTTCGAGGCCGGTCTCGCCTACCGGCAGCAGGCCCACGTCAACTGGTGCCCGAGCGACCAGACGGTGCTCGCAAATGAGCAAGTTGTTGACGGCTGCTGCGAGCGCTGCGGCGCCGAGGTCGAGGTTCGCGAGCTCGAGCAATGGTTCCTGAAGATCACCGACTACGCCGACCGTCTGCTTGAAGACCTCGACACCGTCGATTGGCCCGAGAACGTCAAGACGATGCAGCGCAACTGGATCGGCCGCTCCGAGGGCGCCGAGGTTGTGTTCGCCTGCGACGAACTTGGTACCGAGTATCCGGTCTTCACTACCCGTCCCGACACCCTCTTCGGCGCGACCTTCTTCGTGCTGGCCCCCGAACACCCGGACGTGCTGCGCTTGGCCGAGGGGACGGGCAACGAGCAGGCCGTCACCGCGTACGTCAAGGAGGCCCTGTCGAGCGGTTCAGACGTCCGCGGCGCCGCCGAGCGCGAGAAGACCGGTGTTGCACTCGGACGCACGGTCACGAACCCCGTCAACGGCGAGCAAATCCCGATCTTCGTCGCCGATTACGTCCTGATGGAGTACGGCACTGGAGCGATCATGGCCGTGCCGGGGCACGACGAGCGCGACTACGCGTTCGCCAAGGCCTTCGGCCTCCCGATACGCAGGGTGATCGAAGGGGACAACCCGGACGGAGACTCTGACGGCCTGCCGTATTCCGGCGACGGGCCGCTGGTGAACAGCGCTCCTCAGTTCGACGGCAAGCCGAACCGGGAGGTCCTCAAGGAGATAGTCGCCTGGCTCGAAAGCGAGGGCAAAGGAAAGCCGGCCGTGAACTACCGGCTGCGCGACTGGCTGATCAGCCGCCAGCGCTACTGGGGCTGCCCTATCCCGATTGTGCGCTGCACGGAGTGCGGAATCGTGCCGGTCCCGGATGATCAGCTTCCGGTGGTCCTTCCCGTCATCGAGGACTATGCGCCGCAAGGGCAGTCGCCGCTTGCTGCCGCCACCGACTGGGTCAACACCGAGTGCCCGAAGTGCGGCGCCCCTGCCGTTCGCGAGACCGACACGATGGACACCTTCGTTGATTCCTCCTGGTATTTCCTGCGCTACTGCGACGCCTCCAACGACCAGGCGGCGTGGGACCCGGCGGTGCTGCGCGAGTGGATGCCTGTCGACCAGTACATCGGCGGCGTCGAGCACGCGATCCTCCACCTTCTTTACGCCCGGTTCTTCTGCAAGGCGCTCGCTGATCTTGGTCACCTCGACGTGGACGAGCCGTTTGCACGCCTGTTCACTCAGGGAATGATCACGCGCGACGGAGCCAAGATGTCGAAGTCTCGGGGCAACGTGGTGTCGCCGAAGGCGATCGTTGATCGTTACGGCGCCGACAGTGCGCGCGCCTACATCCTCTTCATTGGAGCGCCAGATCAGGACGCGGACTGGTCGGACGAAGGCGTCGAGGGAGTCCACCGCTTCCTATCGCGCCTCTGGCGGCTAAGTGCAGAGGTCGCCGACCTCGGCCCTGACGGCGCCGTCGACGGCGATCAGGACGCCGACCTGGAACTGCGCCGCAAAGCGAACTGGGCAATCGCGAAGGTGACAGGTGACATGGACCGCCGATTTGCCTTCAACACGGCAATTGCTGCGGTGATGGAGCTGATCAACGAGGTTTCTAGGCTCCGGGACAGCGCGGGCCTCGGCGCTCAGCGTTTCGCGCTTGAGACCGCCGCTTCTCTCTGCTTTCCGTTCGCCCCGCACGTGACTACCGACGCCTACCACCTCCTCACCGGCGAACGTCTCTGGGAGCAGCCGTGGCCTCAGGCCGATGCCGCGATGTTGGAGAGCGACACCTACGAGCTTGTCTGTCAGGTCAACGGGAAACTCCGCGACCGCGTCGAGGTTCCCAGCGATGCCTCCCGCGAGCAGCTTGAAGCCGCAGCTCTGGCCGCACCCAACGTCCAGGTGCACTTGGAAGGGCGTGAACCTAAGAAGGTCATCGTCGTTCCGGGCAAGCTAGTCAACATCGTCGTTGGATAGGCATTCCCGCGGGAGCTTCGCGGCTCGCAGGTAGCAGTTGACGGCTGGCTCCGTCACATGTTCGTTCGTAACGTCGAGGCGTGCCGCGGCTCCCCGCCCCAACCCTCTTGATCTGCGTTGCGGCTGGGGTGGTGGCGCTCGCGCTGGCGGGTCGCGCGGCGACTGGGGGCCGAGCTGGGGCTGGGGGTCAACCAGCACTGTCGGCGACGGAGACGTCGGTGCAGGCAGGTGGCGCGACCGCGGTCCCCGCGGGAGGGTTTCAGCGGACGACGACTGACCCGACCGTCCACGTCGCGGGTGCTGTGCGGCGGCCGGGCGTCTACCGGCTGGCGGCCGGTTCGCGCGTCCGTGACGCGGTCAGGCGCGCAGGCGGCGCTTCCCGGAGGGGTGACTCCAACGCAATCAATCTCGCTGCAAAGGTTGCCGACGGGCAACAGATCCTCGTTCCGCTCAGGGCATCGGACGGAAGTCCTGGGGTAGGCGCATCAGGCAGCGGCGGTGCAGTCGCTGGCGGGCCGGTCAGCCTTGGCAGCGCCACGGCCGAGCAGCTCGACACGCTCGACGGCGTGGGTCCCGCGACCGCGGCCAAGATCATCCAATGGCGCACAGACCACGGCGGCTTCAGCAGCGTTGACGACCTTGGCGAGATCCCCGGGATCGGACCCAAGAAGCTTGAAGCGCTGCGGCCGCAGGTTACGCCTTGAGCGCCGCGCTTGGTTCCCTGCGGACCCACCCGAGGCACCTCGTGCTCGCGGCGTTGGCGGGAGGTCTCGCTCTTGGATGGCGCCCGGCGTGGCTGATCCCTGCCGTTCTCCTGGCGGCTGCGGGCGCAACTGCGCTTGGGGTCCGGCAGCGAATCGCCTTGCTCATTGCGGTGGTGTTGGTAGCGGGAGCGGTGCTCTCGCAGGTGCGCACAGCGTCTCTCTCCCGCAACCCTTTGGCGGGAGACTTTGGTCATTCCGTCGCTGCAGCGGTCATTATCGAGCAGTCTCCGAGGGGAGGTCGCTTTGGCTGGTGGGCCGGCGGCAAACTCGACGGGAACGCTGTGCTCTTGCGTGCGCCGGGGCGGCCGCCTCCGCTCGATCCGGGCGAGATCGTCCAAGTCCGCGGCTCCCTGCGACCGCTTGGTGAGCGCGACAACTGGCTCCGTCCACAGCACGTGAGGGCAATTCTGCGGGTGCACTCGCTCGCAGTCACGGGCTCGCGTCGTGCAGGGCCAAGCGGGTTGATCGACCTTCTCCGGAACAATGCGAACAGCGTCTTCAGTGCGCGGCTGCCACCAGACGAGGCTGCCCTGCTGCGCGGGATCGCACTGGGCGACGACAGCGCGCTCTCCGATCGTCTCCGGGACGCGATGAGACGTTCCGGCCTGGGGCACCTGGTCGCAGCCTCGGGCGCCAACATCGCCCTGCTGGTGGTTTTGGTCTTCTCTGTCTGCGCTTTGCTGGGCGCTCCGCGCGGGCTGCGCTTGGCGCTTGCACTCGCCGCCGTTGGCATTTACGTGCCGCTGGCTGGCAGTGGTCCCTCGATCCAGAGGGCAGCGATCATGGGGGCGGCCGCGCTGGTTGCCTCAGCTGCATCGAGGCCTAGCGCGCGCTGGTATTCGCTGCTGCTTGCCGCCACCGTCAGCCTGACGCTCAATCCGGCGATTCTCCGAGACCCAGGCTGGCAACTGAGCTTCGCGGCCGTTGCCGCGATCGGGATCCTCTCCGGGCCGCTGCAGGTGGCACTGGAGCGGCGCGGGCTGCCCGCTCCTGTCAGCGGGCCGCTCTCGCTGACGGCGGCAGCCACCGTCGGCACCGCTCCAATCAGCGCAGCGGCGTTCGGCACGGTGAGCCTGGTCTCGCTGCCCGCCAACCTCGCGGCCGCGGCGGCCGTCGCCCCGGCGACTTGGCTCGGAATGGTGGCTGCGGTTCTGAGCCAGGTCTCGGATTCTCTTGCGGCGCCGGTGTGCATGCTGGCCTACTGGCCACTGGCCGCAATACTCGCCGTCGCACGGGCGGCCTCATCGCTGCCGGGGGCTCAGATCTCCGTGAGTCCGCCGATCGTTGCCAGCGTGTCGATGGCGGCTGTCGCGATCGTGCTCGGCGGTCGCCGGCGCAGACCCGTGCTGGTTGCCGCCGCGATCGCGCTGAGTTCAGTCGTCTGGGTTGCCCTCGGGGTTGCCCGTTCGGCCTCACGTCTGGCGCCGCCGCCAGCCGGGGCGGTCCGCGTCACCTTCCTCGACGTTGGGCAGGGCGACGCCACTCTGGTGGAGAGCGAAGGCCACTCCGCGCTCATTGACAGCGGCCCACCGACGGCGTCGCTCGGGCCGCTGCTTGACCGGGCTGGAATCAAACGGCTTGACCTTCTGGTCGCCACGCACGCGCAGGCCGACCATCTCGGAGGGGCCGACAGGGTTCTGGAATCGTTGCCGGTGGGCGCCGTGCTTGATGGGCGTGACGGCGTCGTTGAGCCTGAGGGCACTCAGATGGCCGCTGCCGCACGGGGCCGCCGCGTGCCGCTCGTCACGGCTGCCGCAGGCGATTCGATCCGAGTCGGTGCGCTGCTGCTGACCATCCTTTCGCCCCAGCCCCTTGCCGGCGATCTGCCACGCGGGGATCCAAACCAGCGGGCGATCGTGATCCTCGCGCAGGCCCGCGGGTTCTCGTTGCTGCTGACCTCCGATGCCGAGTCCGATGTGCTGCTCGGCTTGGAGATCCCTACGGTCGATCTGCTCAAGGTGAGCCACCACGGCAGCGCCGACCCGGGCCTGCCTTTGCTGCTCGCGAAGATCAACCCGCGGATCGCCGCGATCGAGGTCGGCGCCGGCAATAGCTACGGCCATCCGGCGGAACCGACGCTCGCCGCATTGGCGGCGCGA